>JBFIXY010000254.1:0-3168 GCA_041605655.1 Planococcus sp. (in: firmicutes)
GGCGAGTGGGAAAATCATTTGAAACTTCCTCAATCGCCTTATTTTCAAAGCAATAGCTTCTTGCAGTATTTGTCCGTTCTAGAAGGTCCGGACGTGCTAGCGCGGATTTTTGCTGAGATGGGTGATTCTACACTTCAAGAAAGCGTTCAACGCGTAACCGGGAAAACCGTCGACCAACATGAAGCTGGTTTTCTTGCTAATCAGAAAGAAGTGCTGGAACTATGGGAAAAAGCGCATTTTATGGACGTCCGAGACAACGAACCCGAACAAACGTTGGAGGTGTTTCTTGAAATCGCGGACAAAGCTCCTAACTTTGAGTTGGTGAATCACCGAATCGCAAATCTCTATATGGAACTGGGAAATGCGGAACAAGCGATTCCTTACCGTAGAAAAGAGTTGGAACTAGCGATTGCTGAAGAACGAGACAGTTTATCTGCAAGCTATAGTTATTTGGCCGGAAGTCTTTTATTCACCGATATTCCTGGAGCGGTTAAAATGGCTGAGTTGGCTGTAGATGCTTCGCCTGCGGATGGGGTGAAATGGAGCAAGGGGATTTTCACCGAGTTAGCCACACTGGAAAAGCGGATTGCAGCTGGCGAGCCTCTCGCTGCGTATTTGGAAATCCTGAATGGCCAATATACTATCAATAAAAGCGTTTCCAACGAAAGTGAAAAAATTGAGTTGATTGATCGCGCATTAGCAAATTATCCAAATGGCAATGGGAAAGATCGAACAGCTTTGCTTGAGTTGAAGCAAAAGCTGGAACAGCATGTGCAAGCGGAAGCGATTGAAAAGCTCTCCTCTAACTGAAGTAGAATTTGAATTAACTACAATCATAAAGAGCGGACCAGAAATTTAAATTCTGTGTAAACCTTGAAAATGGAAGTGGCTAGAAAAAATGAGACCTCATTCGTAGATGAATGGGTCTCTTTTTATCGTTATATGGGAAGGGATACCGGGTGGTTTTTAATCGCGATCGGTTCATTCGAAACCAAGCGAGAAGTTATCTCTATTTAACTTCTACTGAAAAAGCAAAGTTTCCGTCTCCTTGCTTCCACCAAGCAAAAACGTGGTAAACATAAATGCCCTTTTCCGAAGGAACTAAAAATGACCCATCTTCAAGTTCAATCTCTGCCTGTTTTTGTTCATCAAACCATTGTTCGACTAGTAAGGTTTCAGAATTCGGATCCCATTTAAAATCGATTGTAATTTTGTCATTAGGTGAAACAATGGTTGGCGTGTGTTTTCGAGTCATTTCGATTGGTGATGTATAGATGGTATCCTCACATCGACCGCTTAAAAGTCCCATCCAGCAGAATGACCCCTGCGTAAAAGGTATTTCTGAACCATTAACTTCGATGGACGGTTGATAGGGCTCAGACCGCAACGGCTCAAAAATGATTATGCTTATAACAAGCAAAGCACCAATAATTAGAAGCGAAATCTTTCTAATTGCATTCACCCCTTAGCTTAAATTGAAAAAACCGATTGCTTTATTTCCGACGCCATCCTTGCGTTTCCGCTGCTTTAAAATTATAGATAGGTTTTAAAATGGATTGGATCGCTATCGTATCTTGTGTATTATCGATTATTTCCTGCATCGTCTTATAGGCAAATGGCGATTCATCGATGGTGTCTTGGTTCACGCTCGTTGTATAAACGTCTTTCATTGTATGCGTAAAATCATCCAATTCAAGTACTTGCTTCGCTTTCGTTCTCGACAGAATGCGACCTGCTCCGTGCGGGCCTGACTGGTTCCAATCGTCGTTGCCTTTGCCTTTTGCAAGCAATGAGCCGTCTCGCATATTGATCGGAATTAACACCATTTCATCTTTGCGTGCAGATATTGCGCCTTTTCGCAAAATCATGTGCTCCAAGTCGATGTAATTATGGACTGTATCGATTCGGCCGATTTCAGTGAAATCCATGCTTTCCAATAAGACTTCGACCATAGCCGCCCGGTTACATTTTGCGTAATCCTGCGCAATTTGTAAATCATTGAAATAATCCTCCATGAGAGAACCTGTTACATAAGCCAAATCATTTGGAATGTTTGGCGACGCGGATTTATACGATTTTATCGCGTTGTGAATTTCTCGATGTCGGCCTTTTTGTTTTAATTGAGCAATCAGTGCATCAAGCCCATCTTTATCCGTACTTAAGCTATGAATGGCTTTCTTTTGATGGAAATTCGCTACTTTAACGCCAAGATGGCGACTGCCGCTATGGATGACCAAAAACAGTCTGCCGTCTTCGGTTTCATTCATCTCGATAAAATGGTTGCCGCCGCCAAGCGAACCTAATGAATGGATAGCCGTAGCTTGTGAAAAGTTAGCGAGTACACGGTCCAACTCGATATGATTGATGAACGGGTGCGCAGAAGAGCGGATGGATTGACCGGAAGGCACCGATGTTCGAATCACGGTATCCAATTTTGCAAAATCGATGTCTTTTTTCTGCAATTCCACACATAGCATTCCGCAGCCGATGTCAACGCCGACTAAATTGGGAATGACCCGGTCCGTCACTTTCATCGTGGTTCCGATGACCGCGCCTTTGCCAGCGTGACAATCCGGCATGATCCGGACATTCGCATTTGTCGTCAATTCCTCGTTTAAAAAACCTTCGATTTGCGCTATGGTCATCTCGTCAATATTATGGGTAAAAACTTTTGCGTCGCTGTATGTGCCTTTGATAATCTTCATCATTGCCAACCTTCACGTAATTTCCAAATTCAATTTTAAATAAATATACCATTAAAAAAGATTTTGTATTTAAACAATTAAAAATAATGTTGGAAATGGAAATAGATAACAAGTAGAGTGGATGAAAAGGGTTTTCGGCAGTAAAGGGCAATCGAACTCTGAAGCGATTAGGAGGGACAAAAGATGACAGTGATCGATCAAACTGAGGCTTTTAGCATAAATAAAATGGCTGAAGGAGTGTACGCTGCGATTGCAATACCCGGTAACGGGGCGTGGAGCAATGCAGGATTTGTTGATTTGGGGACTGAATTATTGGTATTCGATGCTTTCAATACCCCTTCAGCCGCTCGGCAATTGAAAAAGAAAGCTGAAAAGCTGACAGGCAAACGGGTGAAATACTTAGTGAACAGCCATTTTCATGGCGATCACGTCTTTGGCAATCAAGTATTTAAAGATCAAGTCA
>JBFIXY010000255.1:0-3146 GCA_041605655.1 Planococcus sp. (in: firmicutes)
TGGAATAATCCTGTTCGTCCCACGGCTTTTCACGCGCATTGTGTATCTTTTCAAGGCGCGGTTCCTCGCCGCCATAAGCGGCATCATTTGTTGTAAAAACTTGTTCATAAGAAGAATTGGATGGCACACCCACTTCAAACCCACTGTAACTGCGGTCTGAGAAATTGCAGACGATTATGCATTCGTCCTCTTTCGCTCGACCTCTTCGAATAAACGCTAGAACGCTTTGTTCATGATTATGTGGATCCAGCCATAAAAAGCCTTCACGCTCATTATCAAGTTCATGCATCGCTTTTTCAGTCCGATAAAAAACCAATAATTCTTTAGTAAACAGTGCAATCTGCCGATGGGCTTTATAATCAAATAAATACCAATCCAACTCCGGTTCGAATTTCCATTCTTCATCGTGTCCGAATTCCTGCCCCATGAATAGCAATTTCTTACCAGGGTGGGCTATCCAAAATCCTAGCAATAAACGCAATTGCTGAAACTTTTCTTCCAGATTTCCCGGAAACTTATGAAGCAGGGATTTTTGACCGTCCACTACTTGATCATGCGAAAAAATCGATATATACCGCTCTTCATAATAATAGGTCAAGCCAAAGCTCAGCATATGATGAATATCGCTTCGTTCTGAAGATGGTCTTTGCATATACCCCAGAGTGTCGTGCATCCACCCAAAATTCCACTTATAGTGGAAGCCGATTCCGCCATCATCGACTTCGCCAGTCACTTTCGGGTAATGCCAGGCATCTTCGGCTATAAGAAGCGCGGACGGATGCTGTTTTCGTAAGCAAGACGTCAATCTTTTCAAAAAGCTAGTCCCTTCTGCGTTGGGAATCCGACTCTCATCATTCGGTATATAAAGAAGTTTCATCAACGCATCCATGCGGAAGCCGTCAAACTTGAATTCCTCGAGCCAATAATTAGCGCTAGATAAAAGGAAGCTCACGACTTCGCCGCGTCGAACGTCAAAATTCAATGTCCCCCATTCCGGATTGAACCTTCGCTCTTCCCGTGAATCTTCATATAGATACGCACCATTGAACTTCGCCAGTCCATGAACATCTTGACAGAAATGCCCTGGCACCCAATCCAAAATCAGGCTAACTCCATTTTCAGCACATTTGGAAACGAAAAATTTCAAGTCATCCGCCGAACCATAACGGCTTGTCGGGGCAAAGTACCCGGTTGTTTGGTAGCCCCATGATTCATCAAGTGGGTGCTCAGTAATGGGTAAGATTTCAATATGAGTGAACCCCTGTCTTTTAATATACGGAATCAATTCCCCAGCCAACTCACGGTAATTCATGAAATTTCCGTCTTTCCCTTTTTTCCATGTGCCAATATGCAATTCATAGATTGCCATCGGTTTTTCAAAATGCCCCTTAGCGTGAATCAATTTGTAAGTCAATGCGGATTTGGACCATTTGTGCTTGGAATTCCCAATAACGACCGAACGGTTAGCCGGACGAAGTTCCACCGACCGTGCAAATGGATCCGATTTCGTCAAAATTTCGCCTTGGAAAGTTTCAATTTCGTAAACATACACAGCGTCTACCATTCTTCGAGGTATCCGGACCTGCCAAATGCTCTTGTCTTTCGGATGGTGTTCCATTAGGTACCTCTCGTCCGACTCTCCGAGATGAGAACGAAATCGGACCGATACTGATTTCACATCCGGCACCCAAACCGTGAAATTCGTTTCATTTTGAAAGGCATGAGAACCGAAATATGCATAAGCGTCAATCATTTTTCCATTATGGAAATCCGCTAACTTTTCATCCGTGAGACCTTCTTTGCTATTGCCCAAAAAATCACCCCCTTAAAACAAACCTATCATCTTCATCAAATATTATAAGTTCCATCATATTTCGCACTTTAACTTACTACATACCAATGAAGAGTTATTATGTATTTCAATAACCTATAGGTGTATTGAATACAGCATATACATAATTAGTAGTATTCTTCACAATAGGCTATAATTCCTTGAAAAAAATCTGAATTTTAAAAAACAACTGATTTCAAATACTTAGAAACAGTTGTTGTTCTAAATTTCGTTCTTAATATTTACACATAAAAAGCTATTCGAGGTCTTGTTCGAGATCCATTATTGTTCTACCCTTAAGGCATGCGGCTTTATTTATAGAAAGGATTTGAACCACTTGAAGAGAAAATTCATAATTACAGCATTTTTGCTATTGCCACTTTTACTTGCTGGATGCGGCAACGGCATTAAAGACCCTTTAAACTGGGAAATAGAAGATTTCACATTTACAAACCAATCAAATGAAGAGTTCGGTCTCGCTGATCTTGAAGGCAAAGTCTGGCTAGCTGATTTCGTCTTCACGAATTGCACAACTGTATGTTTGCCTATGACTTCGAATATGGTAGAGTTGCAAAAACAATTCAAAGATGAGGGTCTCGATATCAACATCGTTTCCTTCAGTGTTGACCCTTTAGTCGACAAACCGGAAGTATTGAAATCATATGCTGAAAACTATGGCGCTGATTTAACCTCTTGGAATCTACTGACTGGCTATACTCCACAGGAGATTGATAAATTTGCTATGGCGAACTTCCGGACCATTGCCAGAAAACCAGAGGATAACGACCAGGTTCTTCATGGCACTGAGTTTTATCTTGTTGATAAAACTGGAGTCGTCATGAAAAGCTATAATGGTGTCAATCCCGCTGTCGAAGACATCATCTCTGACGCCAAAATTTTGCTAGCGGAGGAATAGTTCATGAATAAGAGAAATGTATGGTTAGCCGCTGGGATTTTAGCTTCCCTCAGTTTAATCATTTTACTTTTCATACCACGCGAAAATACACCATCGCCTGATACACGTGTCGTATTGGAACACACATATCGCACATACATTGCCCCTTCGTGTTTTGAGCAATCAGATCCGACTAATTTCATCGAAGACAGCACGCTTAAAAAAGCATATGAACTCGGATATCCTCCTGATACTGCTTGTACGGAACAGGCATTTCAAGGCAATACCGACAGCTACTTCATCGACTTTCTAAAAGAAATCGGGGTTCTGTCAAAAGAAACACTTGATTGGTGAGAAGCGAACAGCGAAATGCTGTCCGCTTTTTTTGTTGTCGACAAACTTTATACTCGATATCCATAA
>JBFIXY010000256.1:0-3140 GCA_041605655.1 Planococcus sp. (in: firmicutes)
AGCTATGAGACGAGTGATCTTCGCGGCTTATCGCGAGAGCCCAGCCCAAAGCGTCCGATACGTATATTAAGGCATCTCTTAAATACAATCAAACTAGCTATAAAATAAATAACGATTAAATATTGCGAAAATAGGAAATATAATTTAAACTAAAGGACATAGAGTTCGTTCTATTTTTTTTAATTAAAAAATGAATGAGGATTCATTCAAAAAACACTAGGAGGGTTTTCGAGTGACATACCAAATTAAAAGAGCAGCCGTTATCGGTTCTGGCGTCATGGGATCTGGCATTGCGGCACACCTTGCAAATATCGGAATTCCGGTTTTACTACTGGACGTCGTTCCGCGTGAATTAACGAAACAAGAACAAGCAAAAGGCCTGACTTTAGAAAACCGCCAAGTGCGTAGCCGCATTGCTGCGACTGCTGTCCAAAAATTGCTGAAACAGAAACCGGCTCCACTTGCAGCTAAGAAAAATTTACAGCTGATCACGCCAGGAAATCTGGAAGATGATTTGGATAAATTGAAAGACGTCGACTGGATCATTGAAGTCATCGTCGAAAACCTGGATGTCAAAAAATCATTATATGAAAAATTGGATGCGGTCAGAAAACCTGGCAGTATCATTTCCTCAAATACATCAGGCATCAGCATTAACGCGATGGCTGAAGGACGTTCTGAAGACTTCGGCAAGCATTTTCTTGGTACGCATTTCTTCAATCCGCCACGCTATTTGAAATTGCTTGAAGTGATTCCAGCATCGACAACATCACCAGAAGTACTCGACTTTATGAAAGCTTTCGGAGAAGACCGCTTAGGAAAAGGCGTTGTAGAAGCAAAGGATACACCTAACTTTATCGCCAATCGAATCGGCACATACGGATTATTAGTAGCGGTGCGTGAAATGCAAAACCGTGGCTACTCAATCGGTGAAGTGGATTCTGTGACAGGCCCGATGATCGGCCGTCCGAAATCAGCGACTTTCCGAACGCTTGATGTAGTTGGACTGGACACATTTATGCACGTTGCAAAAAATGTCTACAACCAAACAAGCGGAGAAGAACAGCAAGTATTCGATGCGCCTGACTTTATGAAAAAAATGGTAGAGAACGGTTGGATTGGTGCCAAATCAGGCCAAGGCTTCTTCTTGAAAAAAGACAAAGAAATCTTAGAGCTTGATCCTGAGACAATGGAATATAGAGCAGCAGGGAAATTGAAAACGCCTTCACAAGAGATGGCGAAACAGCAAAAAGGCTTGAACGCAAAAGTGAAAACGCTCGTTTATGCGAATGATCGCACAGGCGAATTATTGTGGAATTTATTGTCTCCTACGTTGCGCTATTCGGCTCAATTGCACGGAGAAATCGCCGACGACATCGTGGCAATTGATAATGCCATGAAATGGGGCTTCGGCTGGGAGCAAGGACCGTTTGAAATTTGGGATGCGATCGGCGTACAAAAATCTGTCGATAAGATGACGGAAGAAGGACATGCCATTCCGGCATTTGTACAAAGCTTGCTTGATAGTGGCAACGAAACTTTCTATAAAGAAGTGGACGGCGACCTTCATTTCTTCGACGGCTCAACTTATAAGCCTGTGCCGGTCAACGCAAAAGCAATCGATTTGAAACGCTACAAGAAAAAGAACGGAGTCTTGAAGTCGAATTCGGGTGCAAGCTTGATCGATCTTGGCGACGGCATCTTATTGCTAGAGTTCCACTCACGTTCAAACGCGATCGGCTTGGATATTATGCAAATGATCAATTATGCGGTCGACGAAGTGGAGAAAAACCACAAAGGCCTCGTAATCGGTAACCAAGGAAAAAATTTCTGCGTTGGCGCAAACTTGGGCATGATTTTGATGGAAGCGCAGGATGATAACATTTTCGAACTGGACTTTACGATTAAAACTTTCCAAAATGCGTTGATGAAGATCAAATACAGCTCAAAACCAGTGGTCGTTGCACCATTTGGCATGACGCTTGGCGGTGGAGCTGAAGTAGCTCTTCACGCTGCGCACATACAGGCATCAATGGAAACGTATATGGGACTTGTAGAAGCGGGCGTTGGGCTGATTCCTGGCGGGGGCGGAAACAAAGAACTTTATATCAAGCATTTAAAAGGCTTGCCGCATGGCGTCACGTTCGATTACCAAAACGTCGCAAGCAAAGTTTTCGAAGCAATTGCAATGGCGAAAGTATCGACATCCGCTGAAGAAGCGCGCGACACGAACTTCTTGAACTTTACAGACGGCATCAGCGTCAATAGCGATCACTTGATCCATGACGCCAAACAAGCCGCTCTTAACTTATATGAAAATGGCTACCAGGCGCCTGTTCGAGACAAAGTGCCGGTTACTGGTGAACCGGGATATGCAACGTTATTGCTCGGCGCAGAAAGCATGCACGTCTCTGGCTATATTTCCGATTACGATTTGAAAATCGCGAAAAAATTGGCTTTCGTTCTGTCTGGCGGAAAACTTCCATACGGAACATTGGTTGATGAGCAATACCTTCTCGATCTAGAGCGTGAAGCGTTCTTAAACCTCGTGGCAAAGCCGAAAACACAATTACGGATGCAGCATATGCTAGTCAAAGGCAAACCGCTTCGGAACTAATAGCTCGATATTAAAGGAGGAGAAAGAAATGCGTGAAGCAGTAATCGTGGCTGGAGCAAGAACACCAGTCGGAAAAGCGAAAAAAGGTTCTCTAGCATCGGTACGGCCGGATGATTTCGGCGCGTTGGTGGTGCGAGAAGCATTAAACCGTTCAGGATATGATGGTCCAATAGATGATTTGATTATGGGATGTGCAATGCCAGAAGCGGAACAAGGCATGAACATCGCTCGCAATATCGGTGCATTAGCAGGGCTTCCGGATACGACGCCAGCAATAACGGTCAACCGTTTTTGTTCATCAGGGTTGCAGTCGATTGCCTACGCTGCTGAAAAAATCATGGTCGGCTCGGCTGAAGCAGTGATAGCAGGTGGAGTCGAATCCATGAGCATGGTGCCGATGATGGGCAATGTCATTCGTCCGAATGCGAAATTGGCTGAAACGGCGCCTCAATATTACATGAGCATGGGCCACACAGCAGAACAAGTAGCGACCAAATATGATGTGAGCCGTGAAGATCAAGAT
>JBFIXY010000257.1:0-3116 GCA_041605655.1 Planococcus sp. (in: firmicutes)
AAAGCTGAAGACCCCGCAGTCAAGGTTTGACCGAACTGCGTTCGGTCGAACCTTTGCGACGAAGCTAGCGCAGCGATGCAGGAGCAATGTTTTTAGTGACGAGGAGGCTGAAGCTGAGCCCACGGAAAGCGAAGTGGCCAGTCCGCTTGGAAGTTATAAACCGTTATTCATTTTAATCAGACTTTGTCTACAGTCTTGAACCCCCTCTTCAAAAAGAGGGGGTTCACCTATTCACTAAGTTTATTTTCCAAAAGAAGAAAGGAACTTCACGCGGTCGCCCATTGGCGGCGTGTTGTTGTCGACAAGTGCAATTTCGAGTACAGCGGGCCCGTCCATGCTAGTCAGGCGGTCTACCGCCTCTTGGCTCAAGTCATCCATCGAATTCACACGGAAGCTTGGAATGTTCATCACCGCAGCCATTGCTGAAATGTCGACCGGCTCTTGTTCAAACGAGGCATGAACGCGTTTGTATTGAAGCGAATGGCCGTGATAGACCATACCAAGTCGCGCGTTGTTGAAGACGACGAAAAGAATCGGCAATTTATGTTCTTTCGCAGTCAAAATTTCCATGCCGTGCATGAAGAAGCAACCGTCGCCTGTCACAGCCACAACCGGACGTTCCGGTTCTGCGAATTTCGAACCGATGGCAGCAGTCAATCCGCTGCCCATCGCTCCGAAGTGGACATTGATGTCAAATGTGCTTGTATCCAACACATTCATATGGTGAATGACATAAGCCATGAACTCACCGATATCGATTGTGTAACGTGTTTGCACTGGCAAGTACTCCTGCAATTTCAGCAAGACATTTTTCGTGCTGTATTCGGTTAATTCCGCTGCTGGCATGTTATCAAGCGGTGTGTCTCTTGGACGCGGCGTTAAACCGAGCGCTTTTAGTTCTTCAATCAGGAAAGCCAAGCTCAAATGGAGATCCCCAAGAATAGGTGCATCCACTTCGTATTTGCGGTTAAACACCGAAGCGTCAAAATCCATTTGGACGAAAAAGCGGTCTTTCGTCATATTGGCATTGTAATTATTCGTCGCGGTTTCACCAAGGCTCGACCCGATTACGAGCAACGTTTTTCCGTCGCCTTCGTTCATAAGCTTTGATGCCATCTCACTGCCGGCAAATCCGAAAATTCCTGCCAATAAGGGGTGGTCGCTCTTCACGATGCTTTTCGCTTGAGGCGACACCATGATCGGCCAGTCTAATAATTCCGCAAGTTCGACAAGCTGTTCAGAAGATCGCGCAGCACCTTGCCCTGCGAAGATATAACCCGTTTTGCGTTCTGCCATTTCTTTTGCGGCAAATTTGATCGCGTCAAGGTCAGGCATCATCGCGCGGCGTACAGGAGGCGCTGGAATTTCAGGCGTTCCAATGTCGCCATGTTGAACATCGATTGGCATCGCCACGTGGACCGGTCCCGGAACACCGGAAATCGCGATTTCCGTTGCTTTAACAATCTCCTTCAACAAATCTTTGGCATCGGTCACCGTCACGCTGTATTTCGTCACAGATTTGAACACGGGATCCGCGTCCAGTTCCTGTGATGCGTTCAAGCCCATCGTGCTGACCGGAACAGCCCCAGTCAGGAACAACACCGGCAAATGTTCGCGCATCGCGTTCGCTGCGCCGGTAACCAAATTCGTTCCGCCTGGTCCACTGCTGCCGATACAGACGCTCATCTTATCGGAGTATTTCGTATAAGTAGCAGCCATATAGCCGGCTGCGCCTTCGTGCTTCGCCACAACCGATGTAATTTCCGGCATATCGTATAATTCATTGAAAAACGCGTTGACCGATCCGGCTGGTATGCCGAATATATGCGTCACTCCCATACCTTTTAAATATTCTAATGATGAACGAACAGCTTTCATTTTCTTCCCCCTAATTATGTTTCAATCTCTCTCTATAACCCTAAATATTTACCGGCAAGTTCATGGGCTCTGATTGGACGGCTGAAATAAAATCCTTGCATCATAAAGCAATTTTTCGATTTCAGGAATTCCAGCTGCTCGATTGTTTCAACGCCTTCTGCGATAACTTGCAAATTCAAGTTTTTGGCCAACATGATGATGGTATTCGTGATTGCTGCATCGTCATCATCCCGCATAATGTCTTTTATGAAAGACCGATCGATTTTCAGAAAATCGATCGGGAAGCTCTTCAAATAACCGAGCGACGAATAGCCTGTGCCAAAATCATCAATTGCAATGTGAACACCCAGTTTTTTTAATTCCTTCATTTTCATGACGGCTACTGCACTGTTTTTGATGATTTGGTTCTCCGTCAATTCGATGTGCAGGAATTTAGGTTCAAGCTGATGTTCCTCTAGAATTTCGCCAATCATCGACACGAGGTTGTCTTCTTCAAACTGTCGCCCGGATAAGTTTACCGATATGCTCATATCGCTATGCCCTTGTTCATGCCATTCCTTCAATTGCGTACAAGCTTGCTCCAACACCCAACGACCAATCGGCACAATGAGACCTGTTTCTTCAGCAATCGGAATAAAGTCTACAGGCGATACCATGCCTTCTGTCGGATGGTTCCATCTGAGCAGCGCTTCTGCACCGAAGATTTTTTCTGTAGCTCCATCAATTTGAGGCTGGTAAAAAACTTCCAGTTCTTGGTTTCGCAATGCTTTGTATAGTGAATTTTCCAGCTTAATGCTCGTCATATGACGGTCATTCATCTCGTTCACAAAGAAATGATAATGCGTACCAGACTTTTCTTTCGACTTGTACATTGCAGCATCGGCGTGCTTGATGAGCGTTTCAGCAGTATCGCCGTCTTGCGGGAACAAACTGATGCCAATGCTTGTTTTGATGAAAATTTCATGGCCTTTTAACAGGAACGGATCGGCGAATGCACCCATGACATGCTCTAAAGCTCTTAGAACATCCCGTTGACTTTTAACATCTCTTAAAATGATCGTGAACTCATCTCCACCTTGTCTGGAGATGATCGCATTTGATGGAATGCTCGCTTTCAGTCTTTCTGCCGCTTCCTTCAACAATAGATCGCCATAACTATGGCCGTAACTGTCGTTAATCATTTTAAAGCGATCAAGGTCTAAGTACAGAATGGCCATTTTTTCATCTTTTTCCCGCGC
>JBFIXY010000258.1:0-3073 GCA_041605655.1 Planococcus sp. (in: firmicutes)
ACTCCTTTTAGGAACACGTTGTGAACCGTGATTTGGACGCCGTAAAGCAGCACCTTACCTCCGGGTAGGGTGCTTTTTCTATTTATTATGGATAAATAGCCGAGGGGCTGTCCCGATTGGTCATGAAAAATGACGGTTTGTTGACGGCCTTTTTATTGTTTTTAGAAAAAATGAAGATCTATATCCATTTAGGGCATGCCATTATAGACAAAAGCATAGGAAATTAAAATTTGATTTTCCGACTTGTCTAGTAGTTATTTGAAAAATGGGATAAAATAGAAGTAAGACATTGAAAAGAATGATGTCTATGATGGGAGACCACATATATGTTAGCAGAACAAATCCGTTATTCCAGGTTGGCAAATATAACAGAAATCATCAATACGAAGCGCGATTTGCGTGAAGTGTTGCAGCACGTCACTCAAGCGATTTCAGAAGAGATCGTGCAATGTGATTCAGTAGGGGTTTTTATGGCCCAAAACGACGGAATGTTCCAAGGGTTTGCGGGAAAACCGGAAGTGATTAATGGGCAACATCTTAACACGCAAATAATTGATCCGACACAAGATAGGCTAGCCAAAGAAGTTATTGATACGAAAAAAACGATATACATTCCGGATACATCAAAAGATGATCGCCCAGATCCAAGATCCATTGAAGCTTTTCACATTAAATCATTGTTAGCATTGCCGATAGCATTTGAAAATGAGTTGTTTGGACTCGTTTTCTTATTCGACTATGGCATACCGATGAATTTAACGGAATTGGAAATCCAAAGTGTAGAAGCATACGTTAATATGGCTGCAGTGGCGATTCAAAATGCCAAATCATTTAAGAAAAAAGAAGATTTGATTGCAGAAAACCAGCTCCTGCTTAATGTGACGCGGGAACTGTCGATGTGTTCATCAATTCAGGAATGCTTGGATAAATGCTTTTATTATTTGGAGAAAATTCTAGGCAGCGAAAAAATCATTGCCCACCTGTTAGAACCGGTCGAGAAAAAAACCGTCGGAATTACGAAAATGAACAAAGCTTGTGAATGGTCTGAATCAGAATGGGAAAATATCTTAGAAGAAGCGGACGCTGAGAAGAGCTATGAGGAATTGGTGCGGGAAGCCATCAAGTCCAAAACCGTTCGACTTATTTCAGGACAAGATCAAAAAAGTTTGTTATTGATCCCGCTTGTATCAATGGGCGAAGCGTTGGGCGTTATTACAATAGTTGAAGCGGATGCCGTGGACTATGAGGATTCCCAAATTCAAACAGCGCAATCGATCGTGGATACGACAACGCCGACATTCTCAAATTTACTGCATATGGACCAGCTTGAGCATATGGTCGAGGAGCGAACGAAAGAGCTGGCAACCGCCAACGAAAAGGTGACGAGTGTCATTGAAAGCATCACGGACGGTTTTTTTGCATTGAACAAGAACTGGGAATACATTTACATCAATAAGCACCAATACTTGCCGCTAAATAAGAAGGCAGAAGAAATGATGGGGAAAAATATTTGGGATTTGTACCCGAGCGCCGCGAAATCGATCGTGTACAAAGAGTTTAATCGTGCGATGCAGGAGCGAGTGCCTGTACATTTCGAATTCACTTCGTTAGAGCATTTTTCTTATGAAGCGGTCGCCTATCCGTACGATGAAGGTATCTGCTGCATGATGAAGGATGTTACAGAAAAGAAAAAATACGACAAGGAATTGAAACGGCTTGCTAATTTAGACCTGATTGGTCAGATGGCAGCAGGCATCAGCCATGAAATCCGTAATCCGATGACAACGGTAAGGGGCTTTTTGCAATTGTTAGAGCGAGATGAAGGCTTGAAGGATCATGCCGCCCATTTCAATCTGATGATTGAGGAATTGGACCGCGCGAATGCCATTATTACGGAATTTCTGTCAGTCGGGAATACACGGACCTCCGATTTGCAGATGTCATGTCTAAATTCCATCATCAACGATTTATCTCCCTTGATTAAAATCGATACGCATAGCCAAGCTAAAAAAATTGAAATAGAAACCGAGGAAATTCCCGATTTACTGTTAAATCACAACGAAATTCGGCAATTGATCGTTAACATTTACCGGAATGGCTTGGATGCGATGGAGGCGGGAGGGGTGCTGCATATCAGCACGTATTACCGAGTAGACGAAAATTGTGTCGTGCTGGCGATACAAGATGAAGGCGACGGGATTCAACCGGATGTTTTGGAGAAAATCGGTACACCGTTCTTTACGACAAAAGACAATGGGACGGGATTAGGAATGGGAATTTGCTACGCTATCGCCGCCCGCCACAATGCCAAAATCGAAATCAAAACCGGACCAGAAGGAACGACTTTCTTAACCAAGTTCTTTTTATAAAAGAAGGCGGGAAATTATCAATCTCCTCCACCGCCTCCGAAGTCTCCATAATCATCTGGAGAAGAAGAACCGCTATCGTGATAGGTTCCTGAAGCGTTGTCTTCATGATTGTAGGCGTGCGAGGAATTGTTCTTACTGCTTTTTCTCCAATCAAGTATAGCTGCAAAGGCAATGGCTGAAACAACTGGGACAAAAAACCACATCATCATAATCACTCCTATCAAAATTTAAAGTATAAGGAAAGAATCCTTATTAAATTTACGAATGACGAGTGGGAAAGTTTCGCTTTATTGGAAAATAGTGTTGTTCTTGAGAATGGAGAGTGTATATGAGATTTGGCATCATCGGAACAAATTGGATTACCGATCGAATGATCAAAGCAACAAATGATTTGTCGGCATTCAGCATCGGTGCGATTTACTCGAGGACAGAAGAAACTGGGAAGGCGTTTGCTGACAAGTATGATGTAGAGCACGTTTATACCGATTTAGCAGCCATGTATCAAAGCGGAACGATTGATGCGGTTTACATCGCCTCGCCGAATGCGTTTCACGTGGAACAGAGCATTCTTGCGATGGAGCATGGTATTCATGTATTGTGTGAAAAGCCCCCTGCTACCACTGCAGAGGAGTTTGGTCGCGTCATCGAAGCCTCGCATAAGTATGGTGTGACATTTATGGAAGCGATGAAGTCGACTGTGACCC
>JBFIXY010000259.1:0-3072 GCA_041605655.1 Planococcus sp. (in: firmicutes)
CAACAATTATAGAACCGACTTGCATTTCGATAAGCGTTTTGGCAATGGACAAACCAAGATTCATATCCTCCTTCTTTTCGAGTGTGTGCTTTGTCGGCTCGGTAAAACCTCAAATACTTTACTTCGTTCTCCCTGCGTTATGCCAATGCCATTGTCTTTAACCTTGATTATCAATTTACTTTGTCTTTTTTTCAATTCAATATCAACCTCGACCTTGGCACCGATAGGAATATACCTAATCGCTTTTTCAGTTGAAATATACAAAACTTGTGTCACGCAACCACTATCTCCCTGCACGAGTAATTCTTCGGATGCCGTAAAATGAAAACAAGCCGCTAAGTCGAGCTAAGCAGCTTGTTAGTCCATCCATGTTCAAACTAATCTTCATTTCAGTTCAGTCGGACTCTGGATTGCTCCCATGAACAATATGGCACCGGTTTGCTCATCGCTGATCGCGATGAAAAATGGACGGTCGACTACCATCGTCAATGCTTCTGGACCCGCTGACTCTTCTACAACGTCTACTTCTGTAGCGGCGGCGGCTTCTGTTCCTTTTTCATCCACTTCAATAAACGTTTTCTGTTTGACTAAGCTGATCCATAATGGAGTATCTTCTTGAATGATTTTGGAAAAGTTCGCGCCTTCTTGGAAAGCTGTTGTCATTCCGAGTCTTTTCAATACATCGTTGAGTTCCACTTCATATTCCAGGCCGAATTTCGGCATTTGTATAGCTAAGTTTTCTTCGTTAAACTCTTCTTTCCAACTTTCCCATTTTTCACTAGTAATCGATTGCGTAAATTCATCCAATGAGCTATTTTTCGCAGGAAGGAATATCGTCATGCTCATATCCCCTTCACCATAAGGCAATGATACCGCTTGAAATTTATCGGTTTCGAAATATGGCAGCGCTTGTTCCATATTCATAAACTGTTTTTCCACAGCATTTCCATCGTTCGTGTAAAAAGGAGCATTTTCCGTTTTCTTTTCATCGAAGGCGTATTGCCAATCAGCGTTAAAATAAATAGCGTTCAAAAGCATTATGACAAGATCCGCGTTTAAGGGAGCGGTGACCATATCGGTTATCTTTCCGTTAGTCGCATGGTCCACCCAGCTATTGATCTTGTCTGCCGATTTTGCACTCGTCACATCGATTTGTTGAAGTTCTGCATTGAAATAATCTTGGTTATTGGTTGAAAATTCCTCCTGCAATTCGTGTTCACCGTTCAACCACATTGAATTCGCGACGTTCAATGTGATGTTTTCATGATCTTTATTTAGAAGGGCAAGAAGCGAAGCGTTCGCACGGTTCATGTCCTCAACTTCCATTTCCGTTTTCAATACTTGCGCCATTTCTTCTTTCGTCTTCCCGTCAGCACCGTTATAAACCATTGCTAATGCCATATAGAGACTTGTCGGAGATATAAATCGATTGCCGTTGCTATTTGCTTCGATTTCAGGAAGAATTTGCATCCCTAAGTCATTAACCGAAAAAATGATGTCTTGATAATCGTCTTTTTCGAATTCCACGTTATCGTCAATTTCAGTCCCTGAAGAGCCGCTCTTTTGGCCACACCCACTCAAAACCAGCACGACAAAAAGCGCGAAAAATAATTGCTTTTTCATCCAACATCCCTCCTTATCCCAGTAGACTCGTACGATAGGTGAAAAGTTACAAAACTTTAAGCCGCTTCAGCACAGTGGCGGAAGCGGCTTGAAGTTTCGCTGTTATTTAGGCTTTCTGTTGTTAAAGTCAGCTTCAATGTCTTTTTTCCACTCGCTGTTTAGCTTTTCGCTGTGACGGTAAGAAGCAACAGCTTCACTCAACACATTAAAATTCAATTCGGTGCCTTCCGCATCGGCATGAAAATCCGCAGCGAAATCTTTGTGTATCCCGAATTTTTCAGCAGTGGAGGCGGCATCAATATTGGCTCCTAGAAAGATAAACTCCCACATGAATTCCTCTTTTTTACGACTGATCATGGATTTTAGTTGTGCGTGGGTATATTCGCAGCTGGCATTTTCCATGCCATCTGTTGTGATGACGAATATCACTTTTTGAGCACGTTCGAGATCGGACGTGCGTTGTTGCACATTGGCTATTTTTTGAATCGTCGCACCTACTGCGTCCAATAATGCCGTTGTTCCACCAACTACGTAGTCCGCTTCCGTTATCGGCGCAACACCGTTCAACGGTATGCGGTCATGCAGCAATTCATAGCCTTGATTAAACAATACAGTGGTGACGCGTGCATCGCCAGGCTCTTTTTTCTGCTTGGCAATCAGCGCATTGAATCCCCCAACTGTATCGCTTTCAAGACCACCCATTGAGCCGCTTTTATCCAATATGAATACCAATTCCGTCATTTCTTTGGTCATGACGCCTTCCTCCTCAAGTTGTATTGTATACAACTTAAGGATACGATTTCTTAATAGAATAAAGGTCGCTTTCGAAGCGACAATTTATAGCATTAAGAGAGCAACTCAACTTTAAAGCGTATTACCTTCAGCCGGAATCGGATTGTTCTTTAACATGCCGGCAAAATGATAGGTGTTATAAGCGAGTCTTTTAATCGCAGTTTTTGAAAATTCATTGTCTCGGCCCGCTTTTATATAAGACTCGCCTGGTCCTGCCTCGCCAACCCAATAAGCATCAACGTTTGGCGGAACGACGAATCCGATATGCGACAAGCCATATAGAAGTGATGCAGCAGCATGTTTCGCGCCGTCTTCATTGCCTGTCATAATCGCGCCGCCGACTTTGTTGTAGAAAATCGACTGGCCATTGTCTTTCTTTTTACTGCTGACGCTGTAAAGCCGTTCGATGGTCAATGTCGCGATGGAACTTTTTTCTCCTAGCCATAGAGGCGTGCCAATAATTACGATGTCCGCCGCTAACACTTTCTCCAAAACTTTTGGCCATTCGTCGCCATCGCCTAAATCTTCTCCGATGCCGAACCCGATATTCATATCGGCCAATCGAATAATTTCAGATTCCACCCCTAATTGGTTGTAATGCGTTTGTACGTCGTTGATGAACCCTTCCGTATTTGAGACTTCATCAGAACTTTTTAA
>JBFIXY010000260.1:0-3070 GCA_041605655.1 Planococcus sp. (in: firmicutes)
AAGACGAGCACCAGCGCCCAGATAAAGAAATCATGCTGCACAAGCTCTGGCGCTTGCGCGATCAATTCGCGGATCGAATAAGTATTGCCCATAATGCTAAGGAGCACAAAGCCACCCAGCATCATCAAGCCGCCAAACACGGTGATCATCATTGACTTTAAAGCCCCGAAGCGTGAACGGTCGCGAGTGTACCAATAACCGATCAATAAGAATGAGGAAATGGAGGTAAGTTCCCAGAAAAGGTACAACGTGATTAAATGGTCGGATTGTACAACCCCGAGCATAGCGGTCATGAAAATGAGCAAGTAAACGTAAAAGTTATGTAATTGCTCACGATTTTTGTCCAAGTAAAAAATTGAGTATAATACGACCAATGAACCGATCCCTGTAATTAACAAAGAAAATAGCAAGCTCAATCCATCCAGATAGGCAATGAATGCGATATCCAGCGAAGGAATCCATTGGAATACAGAAGTGAACGTTGCGCCTTCCATCGTTTCAGGAAGATACGTGGCGTAATAAGCAAACAAAATCACGGGAACAATCACAACAAACCAGCCGGTATGAATGCCTTTGAGTTTTTTGAACAACATCGGAATCAGCAAGGCTGCGAGTATCGGAATAAAAATTAAAAGTACGAGTGACAAATGAATCCTCCTTTCAAGCGGTTACATGATGGGTTTCTAGAGGAATTATAACGTACATCCGATAAATTTGCACCGTTCGGCATTTGTGTGAAAGGGGACGGTGCAACGATTCTACGCTTTATGAAATAGGAAGAAACTCGAAAAAAATTTTTCAATTTCATTGTCGAAAATAGTCGAACTGGTTTCGATTGCGTTAGAATTCTTCAAAAAATTGGTTATTCCAAGACTGAAAAAAGCAGATTCCCGATTGGAAATCTGCTTCATTTAAGTGGATTTCAATTCCTGCTCAAGAAGAACGTCTTCGAAATCCTGTTCCGGTTTGGCAGTCGTATATCTTAAAAAGATAAAAGAAATGAGGAATAACGAGCCTGTCACGATAAACACGGCAGGAATTCCGATAAATCCACTGACGATACCGCCAAACATCGGACCGATGATATTACCTAAAAAGCGGAAGCTTGTGTTATAACCCATAATTTCGCCTTGAATTTCGATCGGTGCTTCGCGTCTCATCAAGGCCGTTGTGGTTGGAATCATCCCGCCAACGGCAATCCCGAATAGGAGGCGGAGAATCATCAATTGCCAAAGTTCGGTTACGAAAGCTTGCGGAATGATAAAGACAAATGCGAGTATCAATAAAAACGTTAAAACCTTTTCGTAGCCAATCTGATCGCCGAGCCTGCCCCAACGCCGTGCGAACAAAAGATTGCCGACACCCGTTGCACTGAACGTAATGCCTGCAAGCAAGGCGACTTGGGTGCTGTCCGTCAATTGAGCAACATACAGTGACAATAATGGTTGAATGCTGAAATTGCCGACTTGAATCAGCGCAGTGATGATCATGACGTTGAACAATAAACGGTGATGAAAAATACCTTGAACAATGGTTTTACGTGCATAGACATGCGCATCTTTGTGTTTAACACGCTTCACTTCCTTGATGCCAATCACTACAAGCAGAGCGGCAATGGCGATGACGCCGGAAGTGATTAGGAACGTGTATGTAAACCCGAACGCATCAGCCATTAAGCCGCCAATGACTGGACCGAATAACGTCCCTGACACGCTGCCCATCTGCAAAGTGCCAAGTGTTTTTCCCGCAGTTTCTTTTGAAGTTTGTGAACTGACAAATGCGAGCGATGTTGGAATGAATCCTGTGACGATCCCCATGAATAGCCGGATAAAGAACAATTCATGAACCGAGTCGGCTGTTCCCATCAAGAAGATGCTTGTTGCAATCCCGAAACTATTGATGATGAGAATCGGTTTATAGCCATACCTGTCTGCAATTCGCCCCCATATAGGCGACATGAAAAGGGCAGCAACAAATGTCACTCCGAACACGAGCCCAGCCCAGCGCTGAACGTATTCATCTGAGAAGTTTCCGAGTGATTCGATATATAACGACAGAAAGGGCATAATCATGGTGGCGCTGCCAGCTACGAGGAAATTGGATATCATAATAATGATGAAATTCTTTTTTTCTCTCTCCATCCAGTATTCCTTCTTTCTGGTCATTACATCTACTTCTATTATATAGTATTTCGTTACACGAAAAAAGAATGGTGAATTATATGCCTATTCAAAATGGATTATGCTAAAATAAGGTGGGGTGAATCAGATGAAAATGAAATTAACAACGACGATTTTACTAGCAGGATTCTTGGCCGCTTGCGGTACAGAAGAAGCTGTACAATCAGATAAGAACGAAACAGCACCAACGACCGAACAAAATCAAGCAGCAGAGCCAGCTAGCGATGCTAACTATCCACAATTGAACGATGAAGTTGCCGATAACGAAGAGCTTGTAGAAATGACGACATCGATGGGATCAATCAAAATCAAGCTTTTCCCAGAATATGCTCCGAAAGCCGTTGAAAACTTCATGGTCCACGCGGAAGAAGGCTATTACGACGGCTTGGTATTCCACCGTGTTATAGAAGACTTCATGTTGCAAGGCGGCGATCCTACTGGCACAGGCGGCGGTGGCGAAAGCATCTACGGCGATCCATTCGAAGATGAGATCAACGCAAACTTAGTGAATATTAGAGGCGCATTATCGATGGCCAATGCAGGTCCGGGAACGAACGGTAGTCAATTTTTCATCGTTCAAGCGAAAGAAGCACCAGCCGATAGCATTCCATCAAACAGCCCGGAAAAAGTCAAACAAGCATACGCTGAAATGGGCGGAACGCCATGGCTTGACGGGAAACATACAGTCTTTGGGCAAGTAATTGAAGGCATGGATGTTGTTGATGCGATCGCAGCAGTTGAAAAAGGAGCACAAGATCGTCCAGTAGAAGATATCACCATCACTTCAATTGAAGTGCTATCGAAGTAAGTTTGCCCACTATCAGGCAAGCGATGTGAGAATCGGGAAGAGTTCTAGGCAAAGGCTCTTCCCTTTTTTTATGGCTGCTATT
>JBFIXY010000261.1:0-3064 GCA_041605655.1 Planococcus sp. (in: firmicutes)
AACGCCCGAGCATCCGGACATCTGCTGAGTTCCCTGTAAATCCGTGCAATAACAAGACCGCTCGTGGTCCTGCTTTAAAGAAAAATGGTTTCGGTTGCGATACTCGCATAAGAATCCTCCATTCATTTTTTCAGTATTCATGATCTAATTTAGGTATAAGCATATACAACACTTAATATATATTCTAATAAAAAATTTCACTTTTAATGCCACACATCCGCTTAGGGCATGGCTCTCGCTATGAGCCGAGAAGAACACTCGTCTCATAGCTTCGCCTAGCCCTTTGACGCGGCTGCGCTAAATATACCTCTATAAAAATGATTGCTATATACTTTGATTATTAAAAGATATGAAGCAAAACTGCCTAGAAGCCTGTGAACTCTGCTCTTGCAGCGCCTTGCGCTTCGTCGCAAAGACATTGCTCTCGCAAGCTTCGATCAACGTCTTGCCCACGGCAAGCGAGGTAGTTTTGCGGAATATCTGTCTACCAATATTATTATATCGTGATAAAAAGAAAACGCCTAACCAGTGAAATGGTCAGGCGATTTAATCGTCTACATTAAGCTTTAGTTACGGCAATAGCCAAAATAAAGAATAAGGCAGCAAGTACAATCGTTACCCGATGAAGGACCAAGTCTACTCCACGAGCTTTTTGCTTGCCGAAAAGTTGCTCTGCTCCACCGGAGATGGCTCCTGAAAGACCTGCACTTTTTCCTGATTGCAATAATACGACAACAATTAAAGCGAGCGATACGATGACCAATAATGTCATTAACAACGTATGCATAAATTCCACCTCCTGAAAAGAACTTCCACAACAAGAACTAGTTTACCAAAAACTTATAAGTATGACAATAGCAATAGGAGAAAGCTCCAGCTAAAGCCTTACTTTTTCAAGTTGTAGAAAGTTTTCAGCCCAAGGTATTTCGAAGACTCGTTCAACTGATCTTCGATGCGCAACAATTGGTTGTATTTCGCCACACGGTCCGTACGTGAAGGAGCACCTGTTTTGATTTGACCCGCATTTGTTGCTACCGCGATATCCGCAATCGTTACATCTTCCGACTCGCCTGAACGGTGGCTGATGACAGCTGTATAGCCTGCACGCTTCGCCATTTCAATCGCATCAAATGTTTCTGTCAATGTACCGATTTGGTTTACTTTGATCAAGATGGAGTTCGATACGCCTTCTTCGATTCCTTTAGCCAATTTCTTCGTGTTTGTCACGAACAAATCATCGCCAACCAATTGGACTTTATCGCCAATGCGTTCAGTCAATAATTTGTGGCCAGCCCAGTCGTTTTCATCCAAACCGTCTTCGATTGAAATGATCGGGTATTTGTCGCAAAGCTCTGCATACCAATCAACCATTTCAGCAGATGTTTTCACTGTGTTATCGCCTGGTAGGTTATAAACGCCTTTTTCTTTATCGTACAATTCAGATGATGCAACGTCCATTGCAAGCAATACATCTTCGCCTGGCGTATAGCCGGCTTTTTTGATTGCTTCAATGATTGTCGACAACGCTTCTTCGTTTGAACCAAGGTTCGGTGCAAATCCGCCTTCGTCGCCTACTGAAGTGTTATAGCCTTTTTCTTTCAATACGCTCTTCAAGTTGTGGAAGATTTCTGCGCCCATGCGTACAGCGTGGCGGAATGTTTCTGCGCCAACCGGCATAACCATGAACTCTTGGATATCAACGTTGTTATCAGCATGCTCGCCGCCGTTTAAGATGTTCATCATCGGCACTGGCAATTGCTTCGCATTGATACCGCCTAAGTATTGGTATAAAGGAATATCCAAGTAATCTGAAGCTGCATGTGCAACAGCCATTGAAACGCCAAGAATCGCGTTTGCGCCTAAACGTCCTTTGTTTTCTGTACCGTCAAGCTCGATAAGCGCTTGGTCGATTGCGATTTGATCAAGTACTGAAAAGTTTCCTTCAATTTCAGCAGCGATTTCATTGTTTACGTGCTCTACAGCCTTTAATACGCCTTTTCCAAGGTAGCGGCCTTTATCGCCATCGCGAAGTTCTACTGCTTCATGTTCTCCTGTTGATGCGCCTGAAGGCACGATTGCTCGGCCGAATGCGCCACTTTCAGTGAATACTTCTACTTCAACAGTAGGATTTCCTCGTGAATCTAGAATTTCGCGTGCAAGAATGTCAGTGATAATTGGCATTAAAAACAGCTCCCTTAGTTTAGAATAATGGTTTTCCAGTCATTTCTTTCGGTTGATCAACGTTCAATAATTTTAAAACAGTCGGTGCCAAGTCGGCAAGAATGCCGTCATCTCGAAGCACGACGTCTTTTTTCGTAACGATCAATGGTACTTGGTTCGTTGTGTGTGCCGTCATCGGATTGCCTTCTAACGTCACGACTTCGTCCGCATTGCCGTGATCCGCCGTAATAACAGCAGCCCCGCCTTTTGCATGTAATGCGTCGACGATTCGGCCGAGGCATTCGTCGACGACTTCGATTGCTCGGATTGTCGGCTCTAACATTCCGCTATGGCCGACCATATCCGGATTCGCAAAGTTCAAAATGATCGCGTCAAACGCATCATCTTCAATTTCCTGCAGCAATCTATCTGTAACTTCGTAAGCGCTCATTTCCGGCTGCAAATCATAAGTCGCGACTTTCGGCGAATCCACTAAGATCCGCTGTTCACCCGGGAACTCATTTTCACGACCACCGCTCATAAAGAACGTAACGTGCGGATACTTTTCGGTTTCAGCAATGCGCAATTGACGCAAGCCGCTTTCAGACAGCACTTCTCCGATCGTTTGTTCCAAGTCCAAGGTATCAAATGCAACACGCGTCGGCAATTCATCGCTATAGCTCGTAAATGTGACAAACGTCAGGTTTTCCGGCTTGTTAGGGCCTTGCTCGAAGTGCGTGAAATCTTCACCTACAAAAGTGGATGTTAGTTGAATTGCACGGTCCGGACGGAAGTTAAAGAAGATTACAGAATCTCCTGTTTTAATTGTCCCTACTGGTTCACCGTTTTCCGTAATCGCGAAAGGCAAAACAAACTCGTCGTTTACGTCCTTTTCATACGATGC
>JBFIXY010000262.1:0-3046 GCA_041605655.1 Planococcus sp. (in: firmicutes)
AGGTTCTTCCACTTTTAACGGGCGACTCTGAGCTGCTTGGGAAGCAGGGTTATTTTGCAGTAACGGCTTTTTCAACCGCTCCTTATCTGATTTCAGCATCAAAACGTTAAATGGCACCGTTTTTTCACGTTTTTTCTCTGGCGCTCGAATTTCTTCGGTTATGACCGCCTCATCAGAAACTCCATTATGTACCTCATGTATCTCAGGTTCGGGTTGATTTGGTTCTTCAACAAGGTTCGTCTCTTCATCTTCGGTTGGTACTTCGTCAAGTTCTACTTTCTCGACCTGAGTTGGCTCTTCGACAAGTTCTGCTTCTTCGACTTGAGCTGGCTCTTCGACAAATTCTACTTTTTCAACTTGTACCGGCTCTTCGACAGGGTCTACTTCTTCGACTTGAGCTGGCTCTTCGACAAGTTTAGAATCATGACTTGTTTCCTCTTCATCATCAAACATCAAAATAGAAGCTCTTTGTTGAAGCTGCGATGGCGCTTGTTCTAAAGTTTCTTCTTTTTGAACGTCCTGCTCAAGAGGCTGCGGCGCTACCGCTTCTTCCACTTCTACTCGCTGCCATTTTTCTTTACCTACTTCTTGTTGGGCATTGCGGGCAACCTGATTATGAAAACCTTGAAGCTTCAAAGCTTCCTGAGCCGAAGTAAGCGAGCTTAAATTCGACTGCTCTTTTAGTCGTTGTTCTTTTTTCTGGATCGAATTCATGCTTGGTTCTGGTCGCTCTTCGTTATATCCATGAATCGGTGAAGGTACGCGAGTCGGTTCAAATGGTCTTGTATTCTTCTTTTGAGGCTCGAATTTCCTGCTCTCCGAACGTTTTGCAACTAGGGGTTCTTTCACTTTTGCCTCTGGTTGGTCGATTGGACGCGGTTTTGGCAAAGTTTTCGGTTCAATAGAACGCGATGGCCTCGGTGCAGGTCTTTCAAATCCACGCGGTTCACGCGCTTTTGGAATTTGATAAGCCTCGCCTATTTGAGGGGCAGGCTGTTCAAAACCGCGTGCTTTATTTAACGCAGGGCTTGATGGCCGGCGTCTAGGTGCAGGCTGTTCAATCGCAGATGATTTTTCGGCAAACCGGCCTTTTTCATTATCAGAGATCACAGGAAAACGGAACGGCGCTTTTTTTGGCCGCTCAGCTTTAATGTCCTCTTGTTTTAAATTAGCATCGGTATTCTCTTCGTCCTGGACTTCCGTAAAGAAACGATTCCATACATTTTTAACCCAGCTCATTACGCGTCACGCCTTTACTTCGAATGGAGATCCGATTTCTGCATCTTCCGCCAATACCAAGATTCCTTTTTCTTCAGGAGCATCTGGTAAAGCAAGTTCTTTTGCCGAACAGATCATACCGCTCGATGGTACTCCACGAAGTTCTGCATCTTTAATGAGCATTCCAGAAGGCATAACAGCTCCTACTTTAGCTACAACGACTTTTTGCCCTTGTTCGACATTTGGTGCGCCACAGACGATTTGTAAGTCTTCAGTGCCGACGTTCACACGGCAAATGTTCAGTTTGTCCGCATTCGGATGTTTCTCTTTCGCTTCCACATAACCGACTACGAATTTCGGAGAAAGATCCACTTCCAGTACATAATCCACACCGTTTTTCGCTAATGCACTTTGAAGTGCTGTGACAAGCGCTTCTGAAAGTTCCACTGTGCCGCCATCTGCAAATTCGATGTAAGTAGAGGCATTAAATAAGTTAAATCCGGCAATACGGCCTTCGCCGTCTTTGATCAACGTAACGTCGCCAAATTGCTCCGCTTGTACTTTTTCAGGTGTTTCTGTTTGTAATTGAACCAATAGGACATCGCCTATTCCTTGTTTGTTATAAAATGCATTCATTTTTCATCCTGCTCCTTAGTCGGTTTATTCTTGGCCATGATAAAGATCGGCTCAAGTTCATCGTTTTCATAAATGAACGACAGTGATGTAATCGGCACCTTCCCGTTGGTGAAAAAGTGCATAGCCATTTGCGCTAACACATCGTAACCCGTTTCGTTGCGGATATCACCGATGATCAACACATCTTGATGAGGTACCGATACTGTCATATCACCCGTAATTTTCGCTTTCATCTCTTTCAAGAAATTATCATTTAGTAGACGGGAAGCGTCATATCCGTCATTTTCATTTAAAAAGTAAAATACATTGCCTGCGACGCGGTCTTCTTTTACAGCGGTTTTCAATTTCTTCACTTGGAACCGCGCAATTTCTTTGACCTGCTCTTCACTCAGACTTAATGAATTTAACACATTTTCGTCGATTAAGCGATAGGTAGTGCCAGCATCCAGTGCATAATATACGCGTGTTTCAGCGGTATGATCCGAGACGATGAACTGATGTCCTTCTTTCGATTCAAGCGGAAACGACGTTGAACGAATGACCGGATAAATATGTTCTGATGATTTCAATTCACCTTTCGCCTCTTTTTCCATTGCGCCGAAAGTTTCAAGAATGGTATAGACGATTTCATCTACAGCCGCCTCCCCTTTCGCTTCATAGCGGTTCAAAGCTTGTGGTAAAGAGAGAGTCATCCCATTTCCTAACGTTTTATGACGGATGTCCAATATATCTTTTTCCCGATTAAAACTCCAGATTAACTCCGGATTTGGCATGCGTTGTTTTAATAACTCCACTAATTCGGATGATTTTTTCATGTCAATTCCTCCTCAAAAATAAACGGCTCAGCCAAAACATGGCGAACCGGCATTTTTTAATATTTTCAAATTCGTTTAGTCATATTCAAAGTGTAAATTATCTAGGTAATGAAGCCAGGAATTTTTCGATTTCTTGTTTGGTCTTACGGTCCTTGCTGACAAAACGTCCTGCTTCAACGCCATTCGTGTATGCTAAAAAGCTTGGAATTCCGAAAATGTCCTTTTCAATGCATAAGTCGATAAATTCATCACGGTCTACCGACACGAAAATGAATTCCGAGTGGGACTCTTCAATTTCAGGCAAGATTGGATCGATTATTCGACAATCTGGACACCAGCCAGCGGTAAACATGAAGACGACCGGTTCACTTGCTGCC
>JBFIXY010000263.1:0-3036 GCA_041605655.1 Planococcus sp. (in: firmicutes)
CGTCGGTGTCTTAGCCGCATATATGTACAATCGTTTCTACAATATTAACTTACCGCAATTTCTCGGCTTTTTTGCCGGAAAACGATTTGTCCCGATTGCTACTGCTTTTTCAGCGGTATTCCTAGGGATCGTAATGTTCCTTGTTTGGCCATTTGCGCAAAGCGGGTTGAATTCTCTTTCTTATTTCATGCTTGAAACAAACCGTACACTTGCTGCTTTCGTTTTCGGAACCATCGAGCGTTCGTTAATCCCGTTCGGTTTGCACCATATTTTCTATTCACCGTTCTGGTTTGAATTTGGTACTTACACAAACGCAGCGGGCGAAATCATCCGCGGCGACCAACGTATTTTCTTTGCTCAATTGCAAGACGGCGTAGACTTCACTGCCGGTACGTTCATGACAGGGAAATTCCCGTTCATGATGTTCGGACTTCCAGCTGCTGCGCTCGCTATCTACCACACAGCGCGCCCTGAGAAAAAGAAAATCGTCGGCGGTATCATGGCTTCTGGTGCATTGACATCATTCCTAACAGGTATTACGGAACCACTTGAGTTCTCGTTCTTGTTTGTTGCTCCTGTCCTATTCGGTATCCATGCTATTTTCGCTGGACTATCATTTATGACGATGCATTTACTTGGTGTCAAAATCGGTATGACCTTCTCTGGCGGATTGATCGACTTCTTGCTATTCGGTGTGATGCCGGGTAGAACTGAGTGGTTCTGGGTCATCGTCGTTGGACTCGTATTCTCAGTCATCTATTATTTCGGTTTCCGTTTCGCTATCCAGAAATTCAACTTGATGACTCCTGGACGTGAAGCAGAAGAAGAAGGCGATGATGTTGATGAAGAAATCAGCGATCTGCCATACGAAATTCTTGAAGCTATGGGCGGTAAAGATAATATCTTGAACCTTGACGCTTGTATTACTCGCTTGCGCGTTAGCGTCGCAGACAAAAACAACGTCGACAAACCGCGTTTGAAAAAACTTGGCGCTTCTGGCGTGATGGAAGTCGGCAATAACATTCAAGCTATTTTCGGTCCCGTATCAGACAATTTGCGCGGACAAATGCAAGACATCATGAACGGCAGAGCACCTCGTGCAAAAGAAACGGCTGTGCCTAGCGCTGAAGAAGCGGCAGTTAACATGGCTGCATTCGAATTCAGCAGCCCAATGACCGGTGAAATTTTGCCGATCAGCGAAGTTCCTGACCAAGTATTCTCAGGTAAAATGGTCGGAGACGGCTTTGCGATACGCCCAACTGACGGAAAAGTTGTTTCTCCAGTCAACGGGAAAGTCGTAACAGTATTCCCGACAAAACACGCCATCGGCATCGCAGCTGATAACGGAACAGAAATTTTGATCCACATCGGTATTGATACAGTTCACCTGAAAGGTGAAGGTTTCACTTCGAAAATTGAGCAAGGCGACCTTGTTGAACAAGGCCAATTGCTAATGGAAGTGGATCTGGATTATGTTGAAAAAAATGCAGCTTCAATCATTACGCCTGTCGTCTTTACGAACCTTGAAGAAGGACAAGAAGTTTCTGTCCAAGCATCAGGCAACGTAACGGCTAATGACAAAAACATCGTTTCGATTACTGAAGCCGCTTCTGTATCAAACTGATTTAAATCTTAGCAGTATTGCTCCATATCGAGAAATTTCTTAGCGAAGGCGCGTCCAAGGGCTGGGCGAAGCTATGAGACGAGTGTTTTTCTCGGCTCATGGCGAAAGCCGTGCCCAAAGCGACCGAAGCGGTGAATAAAAGCAGGTTGTATATTCATACTGCTGAGACATGAACCTGATGAATTTCTCACTAAACTTATCTATTAAACAAGAAAAAGCCAATGCACGCGCGAGTCGAACCTCGCAGCTGCATTGGCTTTTTTCTATTGTAGTTAAAGAGCTAATAATTTAACGACCGTTCGGGAAAGGTCATGGGTATTGATCGAGGATTCCAGTTTTCGATCGGACACACAATCGATAAATTCCTTCAGCTCATAATACATCGTGTCGAACCGGTGCTCTACAGATAAGTCTTCCGTGCTGCCGTCGCGGTATTTCAGTATGGCAGTCTTCGGATCGCTGATGCGGTCGATTTCGATTACGCCGAGTTCGCCTTGAATTTCGCTCGGCAAATACGAATCGGAAATTTTCGAGTACATAACTAATGCTTCAAAACCATGATAGTTAAAGATCATGCTCCCTTGCCCTTCAGCACCCGTCGATAACAAATGATGATTCTTCAGCACTGTTGCCGGTTCGCCGACAAGGTGGACAATCGGCGCGATGCAATACACACCCAAATCGGTTTTTGCTCCATTTCCAAGTTCGGGTTTAAAGGCATTTTCGATAATGCCTTCTTTGTATTTATCGTAGCGGGACGAATACTGATTGTAGTGGAACACAAATCGGCGCAACGGTCCGATTTTTTCTAGATTCTTTTTCACATTCAGGAATGTCGGGGTCACAGTCGACTTCATCGCTTCCATAAATGTCACACCATACTTATGCGAGGCTTCGATGACGCGATCAAACTCCTCTGCAGTGGTAGCAGCGGGCTTTTCACACAAAACATGAATACCATGCTCCATCGCAAGAATGCTCTGTTCCACGTGAAACGCATTCGGTGAGGCGATGTAAACCGCATCAATCGTTCCGCTTTGATACATGGCTGCTAAATCAGTATAAACGTGCTCTACATCATACTTGTCAGCAAACGCCTTCCCTGTTTCTTCTGTTCTGGAGTAAATCGCGCCGATGCTGAATGCCGGCAAATCAATTGCTGCTTTGATCATTCGATCGGTGATCCAATTCGTTCCGATGATGCCAAATCTCATATACATTCTCCATTCTCAAGAACAACACTTTTTTCCAATAAAGCGAAACTTTTCCACTCGTCATTCGTAAATTTAATAAGGATTCTTTCCTCATACTTAAAATTTTGATAGGAGTGATTATGATGATGTGGTTTTTTGTCCCAGTTGTTTCAGCCATTGCCTTTGCAGCTATACTTGATTGGAGAAAAAGCAGTAAGA
>JBFIXY010000264.1:0-3015 GCA_041605655.1 Planococcus sp. (in: firmicutes)
ATTATTTCTTTTGCATGGTCGACTGTTAACGAAATCGGCTTTTCGCATAAGACATGCTTGCCGTGCAATAGCGCTTGTGAAGAAAACAAATGATGATGCTCGTTCGACGAACAATCGCTTATCGCGACAATCTCCGAATCATTGAACAACTCTTCCACCGTTATTGCCACTTGCCCGGAAAACATCGCGGCCATTGCTTCTGCACGGTCCAAATTGCGATCAAAGAACACAATTTCTTCCACGTGCGGGTTTGCCTTATACTCTGGAGCATGCCGCATTTTCGTAATCGCGCCGCAGCCTATTATGCCTATTTTGATCCCCATTACCATTCCTCCATTTTTAAACACCTTTAATAGGTTCCACAATTGCAGCAACGAGACCTTTCTAATTTGTGAAAAACGGTAACGATATGTAATTATAGAATTATCATTAGTCAGACAGGAGTGTTCACTCGTGGACCCGATCATTAGAAAACTAACAGCAGACGATTTTCCAGCGTTTGACGCCATGGATTCTGGCATCGAAGACGATTACGTCAAACGGATTTTCAATAACATTGCTTCGACAGAACGCCATCAGCTGTATGGCTTGTTTGTCGATGGCCAATTGATGAGCCTTTGTGGGCTTTCCATTTTTTCAGGAACATATGCCATGATTGGCCGCATTCGCAGCGATATCCGTTTTCGCGGCAAAGCGTTTGCTACACGTTTGACTGCCCATGTCATCGAGGAAGCTAAAAATTGGCCGAACGTTCGATGGATTGGTGCAAATACACAAGAGGCAAATCTCCCTGCGCGGCGCGTTCTGGAAAAACTCGGATTGAAACCTTATAAGCCAATGATCGGAGCTATCGGCAAAGATGTTTCATTGATGGAGAAAGGGAATAAGGTCTGGAGCGAAATCCGCAGCCTTGCTCGTAAGAAAGAGTGGATCAAAGAATTATACATAAAAACCGGTGCACTGTTTCCTTACGAATGCTATTATCTTTTCCCTTCCTCAAAAGCATTATTTTCCGATCAAAAGCTTTCTGAATGGTCATTTTACGAAAGTCGTGCAGGTGACCGTATAGTGATTTTGCAAAAAGACTTTAAGAGCCATTATCATCTGCACACCATTTACCCGTGGAACGACCTCATGGAACAAACAGGTTTATGGGAAACCATTTCTGCTGAATACAAAAAATTAGCTGCAGAGCATGGTGAAGAAACCGATATCTGGCTTGAACTGACAAAAGAACAAGCGGCTACGCTTCCAGATGGGCACGGCTTCGATTTTCCGTCTGCTTGGGTGTTGTACGGATTAGAAAATGAATCATTGTAATCACGCATGAAAACAGCCAGCCCGCATACAAGGGCTAGCTGTTTTCATGCGCTTACCTTTTTCGCTTCGCATACCGCTTTTAGATTTTTGAAAGTCTGTTCCATCGAATTGTTTAAAACCTTTCGGATAATGAAGCGATCCTTCACTTTCCGCAATAGGCTGTTTGGCAATTCGTAATTCTCAGCATACCAAACCTTTGTACGCCGGCCTTCTCTCGTGAAAGTCCAGTTCTGGTGCGAAATGATCGCTCCAGTCACTTCCCCTCTCCAAGAATACCCCAAGCCACTCTTTTTATTTTCCACTACTTCAATTGTTACGGGCAAAGGTACGCCGCGCAAAGTCAGATCAAATTTAACGGTCGTTCCGGCTAAGCCGTCTCCTTCCATTTCCTTTGGCTCCGACATGCCCACATACCATTGATGCCAGTTTTGCGGATTGGACGTGAATCCGTACACTTCTTCAATTGGACAATCAATAATGACGTCTTTTTCAATCGACCACACATAATCCACCTCCTTGTTTCAACAGCAAAAAATTTTGTGTGATTTTCCACCTGCTGCTCAAGTACATAATTGTTTGGCACTAATTCAAGTTAAGTTTTTTGAATATTCAATACAATGTTAATATGCTGAAATCTAAAAGTAAAAGAATCAGAACTCATTTGGATGAATAAATGACTTAAGGTATAGTCGATACTTCTACTTTATTCACCTATTTTTTGCATGTTTAGACTTGTCGAAGACATTATTCCAAAATAGGCATATAATGATAGCTGTCTGTTTGATTTGCTAGGAGGAGATTTTTTGAACGCCAAAGCTTTTTCACTGGCCTTATTTTCGATTTTAATCTGGGGCTCTTCATTTGCAGCCATTCGCGTCGGCCTTCAAGGCGGCTACGATGCTGGACAAAATGTCTTGATGCGTTTTCTGATCGCATCCATATTATTTCTAATTTTTGCGCTATGGCCGGGCACAGCCTTCCGCTTGCCCCACAAGAACGATATCCTTCGCATTCTCGTATTGGGCTGGATTGGCATTAGCACTTATCATATCTTCGTCACCTTCGGCATGGAAAACATTTCAGCGGGCACCGCTGGCATGCTTGTCGGTTCCGGACCAATTTTCACTGCATTAATCGCTTTTTTTGTTCTCAAAGAACGCCTCACCAAGTTGGGCTGGCTCGGTTTAACGATCGGCTTTATCGGAATTTCCATCATTGCTTTGGGGTCGGCTGGCGCATCGCTGGCTATGACAAGCGGCGCAGTGCTTGTCATTGTCGCCGCTTTTGCATCCGCTTTGTTTTTTGTGTTCCAAAAACCGCTGCTCGTCCGTTATTCAGCGATTGAACTCACCGCTTATTTCACATGGGCAGGTACGTTGCCGTTCTTATTGTTTTCACCCGGCTTACTGGATACCCTGCAAACCGCAACCCTCGAAGCCCATTTAGCGACGCTGTATGTCGGCATTTTCCCAGCTGCAATTGCCTATGTTACGTGGTCAATGGCATTGTCAATGGAAAACGCGAGCTCTGTCGCAAGCCTCATTTACTTGGAACCAGCAGTCGCAATTCTGGTCGCCTGGATGTGGCTCCATGAATTGCCAAGCGGCATGTCACTCATCGGAGGAGCGATTGCCATCGGCGGCGTATTGATCGTCAGTATGCTCGGCAAACAGCGGCGCAACGCTTTTCGAAAAG
>JBFIXY010000265.1:0-3010 GCA_041605655.1 Planococcus sp. (in: firmicutes)
CGAGTTTGAGTCAGAAGCATCGTACCAAAACGCTAAATTGTCAGAAGAAAAACGAGAAGAATTGCAAAAGTCGACTCAGCAATACAGGCAAACTCTTCACACTGCTTTGCAGCAAACGAAAGAATTACAGATAGAACTCGCAGGTAAAGCCAAGGTGGACCTTAGCCTTTTAGAGAATGAGATGGGTCAACTCAAAGTGGAATACGAAACGGCATTCGGCGAGTGGAATCAAACCAAAGAGCTGAAGGCGGCAGTTGTTGGTTTGACTGGAAAAATCACACAGGCATCCGGTAAAACCTTAGAGGCAGAGCAGCAAATGAACCGAATCACTGATTTGCACGACATGATTCGTGGTCAAAACAACTTGAAAATCTCGTTTGAGCGCTATTTGCAAATTGAGTATTTAGAGCAAATCATCCAGTCTGCAAATGAGCGTTTAAAAAACCTTTCAAACGGTCAATTCAATCTGATGCGCAGCGATCGCCAAGAAGCGCGCGGTAAACAAAGTGGACTAGGTCTTGATGTGTACGACGCGTACACAGGGCAGACGCGTGACGTCAAAACCATGTCAGGCGGCGAAAAGTTTAACGCATCGTTATGCTTGGCACTCGGCATGGCGGATGTTATCCAAAGTTTTCAAGGCAATGTATCAATCGACACAATGTTCATCGATGAAGGATTCGGCTCGCTTGATGAAGAATCGTTGAATAAGGCAATCGATACATTGATCGATCTTCAGAAATCAGGGCGCATCATTGGAGTTATTTCCCACGTCCAAGAATTGAAAGCGGCAATTCCTGCGATTCTTGAAGTGCATAAGTCAAAAGAAGGTTACAGTACGACGAAGTTTGTCATCAAATAGCATGATATAAAGTACGGAAAGGGGCAAACGGTGTGAGGAATTTCAGTGTAAAAGCACAATTGATTTATTTTGGTGGGATTGCATTAGTCAGCATCGCCTTTTTTGTTTTGCAACTTTATGGTTATCAAAGCGGTGACCAACTGACCTGGGAGTTGATGTTGCTCATACTATGGGGAATAATCGCCCTATTTGGCATTGGGGGATTTTTTTACAGTATCTCAAAACGTAAACGTTGAGAAGCTGAGTGAATTTTCTTCGCACAATAGAGAGCATCATTGGTTAAAAGAATTTAAAACCCCCTTTTCCTCACTGTGAGGAAAAGGGGGTTTTAAGTGATAAATTAGTGTCGAAAAGGGTATCAAAGAACATAGAAGTAAACGGCAAGAAAATGACTGAAGCTGCCAGCTAAAATGAACAAGTGAAAGATTTCGTGAAAGCCGAGTCGCATATTTGAAAAAACTTTTGGCTTCAGTGCATAGATAACGCCGCCAATTGTATAAAGGATTCCCCCAGCTACTAGAAGGCTGACCCCGATAACCGACATTTGGCTTGCAAGCGGAACAACCGCAAATACGATGATCCACCCCATAATGATGTAGAGGACGGTTGAAAGCCAGCGCGGTGAATGGAACCACACCATCTTGAAGAAAATGCCGCTTAAGCCGATAATGGCAATCAATGCGAATAATGCATTTCCGAGTGTTCCTTCCAAGGCGATAAGACAAAATGGCGCATAGGATCCTGCTATCAGAGCGTAAATCATCGAATGGTCCAGCTTTCTCAAAAAAGCAATAAAGCGCGGACTCGCTATGGCGCTATGATAGATTGTTGATGCAGAATATAGCAACATCAAGCTGATGCCGAAGATTAAAACGGCTGTGAGATGGATGGCGGGTGCTTGGTTATAGGAAGCTTTAATGGCCATCATTAAGAGCGCAATAAAAGATAAGATAGCGCCGGCTAGATGAGAGAGAGCGTTAAACGGTTCACGGATATAAGTATGCATTTGAATATACACCTCTTTATAAGTAGTTATTTAAACTACTTATAATAATACATTGGTTATATTTTTGGGTCAAGTTTGGAGAATCAAGAGTGATAAGGTAAGATTATCTTATTAAATACAAGGTTGAAGGTGAATATCAATGAAGGAAAATGAGAGATGGCTCGAGCATCTGGGACTTGAAAAACAGTTGATGGTCGAGGATATACCGAAAATCGAATTGTACATCGATCAAGTGATTCAGCTTTTTGAAGAAGTTTTCGAGGATACAAAACGCAATAAGGAAGAAAAAATCTTAACAAAAACGATGATCAATAATTATGCAAAAGGCAAATTGTTTTATCCGATTCCGAACAAAAAATATTCGCGCAATCACATCATGCTCATTAGCATGATCTATCAGCTGAAGAGCGTGTTATCCATTAATGATGTCAAAATGGTTTTAGAAGGCATCAATGAAAAAGCGATGCAGCGGGATTGGAATTTAGAGAATTTCTATGCGGGCTTCTTGGAGCTTCAACAACACAATGTGGAAATCTTCAAAGATGTTGTCGATAAACAGTCTGAAGCAGCCGCGAGGCAAGCGAGCGACATGGACGATACAGAAGAACTTGAAGAAGTTTTGCTGATTGCATCTTTGGTCCATACGAGCAATCTTTATCGCAAAGCAGCAGAAAAAATGATCGATGAATTGGTTGAACGGAGGGAGCAGAAATGACGAAGGTGTTGATTGACGCTGACGGTTGCCCTGTAGTGGATTTAACGATAACAGCGGCAAAGCGTTTTGGGTTGCCGGTTTTGTTGATCTGTGACACTTCGCATATCATGCAGCGAGACGGCGCGGAAACAATTACCGTCTCCAAAGGAGCAGACGCCGTAGATTTCGTATTGGTCAATAAGGTCGATAAAGGGGACATTGTCGTGACGCAGGATTATGGTTTAGCGGCAATGGTGCTCGCCAAAAGAGGAGTGCCGATCGATCAAAACGGTCGTGTCTATTCGGAGGGGAACATCGATCAGCTTCTTCATGGGCGCCATATAGCAAAAAAGATTCGGCAGAGCGGTGGCCGGATGAAGGGGCCTAAAAAGCGACGTCAAGAACACAATGACGATTTTGAAAATGCACTTGTCCGGTTGCTAGAACA
>JBFIXY010000266.1:0-3009 GCA_041605655.1 Planococcus sp. (in: firmicutes)
CAGGCGACAGGGGCTGCAGCGGGAATCGTTTGTCCCTGGATTTCCCAACGGCGTAATCAGGCTTGGTACGGTCTTGCGAAGGGTGGAGCGGCGTACTACCCGGAACTGATTCGAGAATTAGAAGAGCTTGGAGAAACAGAAACGGGCTATAAGCAAGTAGGCATTGTCAGCATCCATGAAGATAGCAAGCTCGACAAGATGGAAGCGAAAGCGATGGAGCGATTGGAAGATGCGCCTGAAATGGGAGAAGTGAAGCGGCTTACAGCGGGGGAAACGCGTGCAGTGTTTCCTTATGCAACGGAGCGTTACGGATCTCTTTACGTTAGTGGCGCAGCGCGAGTCGACGGCAGTTCTATCCGGGATGCATTGATTCGAGCAGCAGTGAAGTTGGGCGCGAAAAGGGTTACGGGCAACGCATCATTGATTATTTCGGGAAATCAAGTGACGGGCGTGCAAACAGAAGGTGGCAAGTTTTACGCAGACAACATTGTCTCTGCAGGAGGAGCGTGGGCTTCGGAGTTGTTCAAGCCGCTTGGTCTGGAACTGGATATTGTTCCGCAAAAAGCACAGATTTTGCATTTGCAAAGCGGTGATCAAAAAACTGGTTCTTGGCCGGTTGCAATGGTGCCATTCGGTCAATACATTGTGCCTTTTGAAGACGGCCGGATTGTTGCAGGAGCGACCCATGAAAATGGTGCTGGGTTTGATTCGAAACTGACAGCTGGAGGCATCCATCACATACTCGATAAAACGATTGACGCTGCTCCAGGTTTGGCATCTTGTGAATTGGCAGGAGCAGCAACTGGGTTCCGGCCGGCGACAACGAGCGCGTTGCCATTTATCGGCCAGGTGCCGGGGCAGCCTAATTTATACGCAGCAAATGGTCTCGGTGCGTCTGGACTGACAGCTGGTCCTTTTTTAGGGCGGGAGCTGGCTAAACTGGCGTTAGGCATGCCGCTTGATATCGATTTAAGCCTTTATCAAATAGAGGAAGTTTTTAAGCAACTTTAAGACAGCCAATAGAAAAGGCCTTCGCACATTGCGAAGGCCTTTTCTATTGGACGATTTTTTTGTAGACATTCGTGATGAATGTTTTATATGGCAAGTCGAGCATCGGCTCGATTAAGTTCATTGCTAAGGTCGCGTGCTGAACTGCTAGTTGATGCTCGCCTTGTTGTTCATAAATCAAAGCCATATAAGCATCTTTTTCGTAGTTCATCGATAAGTCGTAAGGATGATGTAAAAATTCATCGGTTTTATGACGTTTCAGCCAGACGAGCGCTTCTTCGGTTTTTCCTAAACCATAAAGCGCTTTTCCTTTTTCAAGATAAAATTGATCGTTATCGCCATTTTTGTCTTTTTCAAGATTTTGGTCAACCAATGCTAGCGCTTTTTCGTAGTTGTGCTCAAACGAGTTCAAATTATGCGCCTCCAACAAATCGAGTATCCGTTCGATTTTATCGTCGTCCGAGAACTCAGCGAACAATCTGAGTTTGTGTACGTAATACTCTTTTTTCTCGCGATTGCCTGTGAGAATCGCATGAAAGCCCATCACCCTATAAAGGTCATTGATGCGGTAAAAAATTTGATGTTCTTTTGAATACTCGATTGCTTCGTTCATTAGACGTAAAGCCTCATTGTCCATACCAAGCGCAAAGTATAGAATCGCTTCATGAAAGTCGAAATCCAATTTTTTCAATGAATCCAATACAGCATTGCGGCTTTCAAATGATTGACGAGACGCTTGCAGCATTTCTAAAGCTGAATCGTAATGATGTTCGTTGAATTTCATCATTGCCCGGAACATATGAACGTCGGCGCTATTGTTAACGAGGTGCAAGCCTTCGTACATTTCTTCCGATTTTTCCAACGCCTGTTGCCAATCGGGCATTTTAGCGTAGTACTGGCAGCGGCTATAGATTTCGAGAAGCCGAGCAGATTCATAGCGATACGGCAACTTGTCTGCGTAAGGGGCAATTTTTTCAATAATCGGCGTGAAATCATTCAATTCCTGAAGTTTTTCTTTATATAGTTTTTCAACATCTTGCAGTAACATGCGCAGTTCAGCAGTCGGCACTTGCGCCAGCAATTCATTGCGGTCAACACCTAATTGTTCAGCAATATACGACAAACTTTCCATAGAAGGATTCGCCTTATTGTTTTCGATCAAACTGAGCATTCCTTTTGTCATCGTATCTCCTGCTAATGCTTGCAATGTCAGCCCTTTCGCTTTTCGCAATCTACGGATGCGTTGTCCCAAAGTTTCCATGTGTTCACCTCTTTTATAATAGTTTAATTATATTAAACTTTTTCTTGTTTCGCTAGTTTAAGTATGATATATTTTGTTTAATTAAATTAAACTTATTGTTAGGGGATGAAAAAATGGCTTCTGTAACGACCATTCGTAGAGCAACCTACCATCTTTATACTTTCACTATCAGCAAGATCATTTCCACTTTTGGCAATAGTGTATACACGTTCGGCATTAGTCTATATGTGTTGGCGTTAACGGGTTCCGCTGCCAATTTTGCCGTCAATTTGATTTTCAGCATTTTGCCAAGAACGTTGCTTGCGCCTTTTGCGGGCTATGCAGCTGACAAATACTCAAAAAAAATGATTGTACTTGTCGCTCAGTTCGCCAGTGCGTTAGCTGTTGGTGCACTGCTCTTCTATAGTGCAGCAGAAGGTCTGTCTCTTCCGGCTATTTATACAACAACGGCATTGTTGTCGATTAGCTCAATGTTTGCCAGCGTCACATTCTCCGCTTCAATCGCCAATTTAATCGATCCAGATCGCATTCAAAAAGCGATTGGGTTTAACCAGTCGGCGTTATCGATTGCGGCCATTGGCGGACCTGTAGTCGGAGGCATGTTATTCGGATTCGTTTCCATGAATGTCTTTTTGGTTATTCAAATTGTGGGTTATTTGCTCGCGCTATTTCTTGAGGCGACGATGGACTTTAAGTTATTCAGCACCAAAGCGGAATCTTCAAATGATGATAAAACTTCA
>JBFIXY010000267.1:0-2988 GCA_041605655.1 Planococcus sp. (in: firmicutes)
ATCTTTTTTTATAGTGAAGCTGTCAAGATTTCTTTAACGTCGTCGCCTTGCAATTTGTTGAAATTGCCAAACTCTCCGTAGACCATCGTCTTTTCAGCTATCACGTCAAATTTCGAATCATCAATATCGTAATCCGCTAAACGGTTCGGCGCACCAAGAGATGTCCAGAATGCGCTTAAGCGTTCAATTCCCTCAAGAGCTGCCTCTTCATCTGTTTTGCCGTTGCGATCAACATCAAATACTCGTTCAGCCAGCTGTGCAAAACGGGCCGGATTCACGCTGATGTTGTGACGCATCCATTGTGGAAACAAAATCGCCAAGCCCCCTGCGTGTGGAATATCGTAAACTGCTGATACAGCATGTTCGATATTATGTGAAGCCCAGTCTCCGTTATAACCCATTTGCAAGAAATTATTCAAGCCCATCGTGCCGGCGAATAAAATCGTTTCACGGTGTTCGTAACTTTGAAGGTCTTCCATTAATTTCGGAGCCGTTTCAATTACCGCTTTCAAAACACCTTCACACATCCGGTCTTGAACCGGTGTATTAGTCGCATTGTTGAAATATTGCTCAAAAATATGAGTCATCATGTCAACAACCCCATAGACTGTATGGTCTTTAGGCACTGACATCGTGTAAGTCGGGTCTAAAATCGAGAATTTCGGGAATGACAATGGGCTGCCCCATCCGTATTTTTCCTGTGTTTCTTCATTCGTAATAACTGATCCAGCATTCATCTCTGAACCTGTAGCAGCTAACGTCAATACTGTCCCGAATGGCAATGCTTCTTTCGGCTGCGCTTTGCGTGATACGAAATCCCACGCGTCGCCATCATATTTAGCACCGCTCGCAATCAGCTTCGTGCAGTCGATAACAGAACCGCCGCCCACTGCTAGTAGCATATCGATGTCTTTTTCTTTGCATATTTCAATACCTTTGCGTGCAGTTGAAATTCGAGGATTCGGCTCTACTCCGCCTAATTCAAAAACTTCAAGATCCGCTTCAGCAAGTGCAGTCATTACTTCGTCGTAAAGGCCGTTCTTTTTAATGCTGCCTCCACCGTATACCACCAATACTTTTTTACCAAATTTAGGCAATTCTTCTTTTACTGCTTCTAATTGCCCTTTACCAAAAATTAATTTAACCGGGTTGTAAAATGAAAATGCGTTCATCCAATCATCCTCCTATTCCTATTCTATTATGTAGTTACCCTCTTTAAAACGCAAAAAAACCGCTCAAGGAAAATCCCCGAGCGATTTCTTTCATTTTATACCCAACCACGGAAGCGTGCTGCTTCAGCAGTTCTGCGGGCTCCGACCATATAAGCGGCTAAACGCATGTCGATATTACGCGTTATAGCAACATTGTATACATTATCAAATGCATCAACTAGCTTTTTCGTCAGTTTTTCGTCCACTTCTTCTTGTGTCCAATAATAACCTTGGTTATTTTGAACCCATTCAAAGTATGACACTGTAACTCCACCTGAACTCGCCAATACATCCGGCACAAGAAGAATTCCACGTTCAGTTAGAATTTTCGTTGCTTCTGATGTTGTTGGACCATTCGCTGCTTCCACGACGATCGAGGCTTTGATATCGTGAGCGTTTTCCTCTGTAATCTGGTTTGCAATCGCTGCAGGGACAAGAATATCACAGTCCAACTCAAACAATTCTTTGTTTGAAATCGTGTTATCAAATAATGTCGTCACTGTTCCGAAGCTATCGCGACGGTCAAGCAAGTATTCTACATCTAAGCCGTTCGGGTCATGCAAAGCACCGTAAGCGTCAGAAATACCGACAACTTTTGCACCTTGGTCATGAAGGAACTTCGCTAAGAAACTACCTGCATTACCGAACCCTTGAATTACTACTCGTGCGCCTTTAATATCAAGTCCGCGTTTTTTAGCAGCTTCATTAATAACAATGGTTACACCTTGAGCAGTCGCTTTATCCCGGCCTTGTGAGCCTCCTAGGACAATCGGTTTACCCGTGATAAATCCAGGTGAATTGAATTCATCAATTTTGCTGTATTCATCGAACATCCAAGCCATGATTTGAGAGTTTGTAAAAACGTCTGGTGCCGGAATGTCTTTGTTCGGCCCAACGATTTGACTGATAGCACGTACATAGCCGCGGCTTAACTTCTCGATTTCATGCATGGACATTTCTCTTGGGTCACAAATGATACCGCCTTTACCGCCGCCATAAGGAAGATCAACGATTCCACATTTCAATGTCATCCACATAGAAAGCGCCATTACTTCTTCACGGTTTACGTCAGGATGGAAACGCACCCCACCTTTAGTAGGTCCGACAGCATCATTATGTTGCGCACGGAATCCTGTAAACACTTTTGTTTTTCCATCGTCCATGCGGATTGGAATTCGAACTTCCATAATGCGCATAGGTTCTTTTAAAAGTTCATACATCGATTCTTCGTATCCGAGTTTATCCAACGCAGTTCGTATTACGTTCTGTGTTGACGTCAACAAGTTCAAGTTTTCAGCCATTGTTTTAATTCGCCTCTTTATATTTATAGTAATTACTCGAAACTAGTGTAACATATCCAGCTCACTGCGTGCTAGAAAGTCATTAATTTGCAAATACTTTTTGAATGCGTTCAATTGCCCAGTCCAGATCTTCTTTTGAAATGATCAAAGGTGGAGCAAAACGGATAACTGTTTCATGCGTTTCCTTGCATAATAAGCCTAATTCTTTTAATTGTTCGCAATAAGGACGAGCAGCTTCAGTTAATTCCATACCGATGAACAATCCACGGCCACGAACTTCTTTAATAGAAGGATGTTGAATTTCACGCAATTTCCCTACAAAGTACTCGCCAAGTTCTTGTGAGCGTTCAGCTAGTTTCTCGTCTTGCAACACTTCAAGTGAAGCGATTGATACAGCACAAGCTAGTGGGTTTCCGCCGAAAGTTGAACCGTGTGAACCTGGGTTGAAGACATTCAAGATTTCGTGGTTAGCGACA
>JBFIXY010000268.1:0-2981 GCA_041605655.1 Planococcus sp. (in: firmicutes)
ATATTTTAATTGAAAGAAACTTATATATCGATAAAGATATAGACTTTACTAACCATGCTTGTATAGTAACCAGAGGTGATTTGGTGGTTAGAGGGGTAATCACTTCTACTAACAAAGCTTACATTTTTGTGTATGGCGATGCTTATTTTGATCAATATACATATACATCGAAGAATAATATGATATATGTTTCAGGTGATGTATATGTAAATGGGTTTAAAAAAACACCTAAGAATTTCCAATCTGTGCCTGCTGGAACTTCGTCTAATGGTTGTGCACTCCCAGGATCAGGCAACCCGGGAACACTAACACCGATATGGAATTTTAATAGTGAAGTTGAAGTCGATTATTTTATAAATTAATCAGTTACCCAATTAAAACAGTAAAAGCTTTCTTAATCTATTAAAATATTACTGCTTTTTCTTTAAAAGCAGTGTATTGGTCAATGATTAAGAGGGCTTTTACTATGCCATAAATATTTAAGTTCTTCGTTTTTCAGCTAATACTATTGCCTTTTTCGTATTCGCAAAATGAACTTTTGTTATTGATTGCAAAAAGGCTTCCCCATGCTTCAACAGAATTTTAGCCGCAGCTTCATCAACAATTTTCCCGGCACCTTTTGGCAAGGTAAAGCCAGCTTTTTGACTGAGCGCATCCATTTCTTCGAGAAAAGCAACGCGGGCGATGATGGAAGCGCAAGCGACAGAAACGTGTAATCCTTCCGCTTTTGTCGAGAACAATACATCTTCTTGCACAATTTCTTTTTCATCTTTGATGTGCTTGTAATAAATGCCGCGTTCCGCGAATTGGTCAATTAAGATATGATCCGGCTTAATCGGTGCGATTTTTCGCAACACATGCTTCAACGCTTGATTGTGAAGCAATGCTTTGATCTTGCCCTGGGACCAGCCTTTGCTTTGCACCGAGTTGTACTTGTCGTTAGATAGAGTTAACACACTATGAGCGAAAGCTTTTTTCAAATCCGGTGCGATGATGCGCATATAATCGTCGGTCAGCTGCTTGGAATCTTTGACGCCAAGTTCTTGGGCAAGTACAACGCCTTCGCTTGGCACAAAACAAGCCGCTACTGTAATCGGTCCGAAAAAGTCGCCTGTGCCCGTTTCATCGGAACCCAAGACGGATTTCGTAGCAAAGTTTTCGGGTAAGACATCTCCTTTAGCGGAAGAGGTCTTGATGGTTGTAGCAGGAACGGTTCCCCATTTGGCCGCTTCCCGCTCAGCGCCTGCACCTTGGAACATCACTTTGCCGGATGTGTAAACGGTGATGACCGTATCGGTAAGTTTTGCAGTAAAGCGGACATATTGAACTTTCGCAACAGTTTTTCGACTTTCGTAATGCTTGATGAGTTGTTGGAGTTTTTCCTCCGGAAGTTTTAGCACAGTGTTTGACATGAAGGAGACTCCTTTCTTATAATTCACATTCTCGTTCGGTTCATGTTATGATTATATATAGGATTTCTAAGGAGGGGTGGAGCATTGTCGGAACAGCAAAAAATTCGTACATCGGTCGAAATCTATGGCTATACCTATAAATTAGTCGGTACTGAAACATCCAATCACATGCGGCTCGTCGCGTCGATGGTTGATGAGAAGATGCGTGAATTTCATGCGATGAATCCATCTCTCGACAGTTCGAAGCTCGCTGTATTGGCTGCGATCAATACGGTACAAGATAATCTTAAACTTAAAGAGCAGGTAGAACAATTAGAAAATGAATTGAAAAAGTTGAAGGGCTGACGTACATGCTTGATATTATTTTATTAATTTTATTGATTGGCGGCATCATTGTTGGTGCAAAGCGGGGCTTTGTGCTCCAGCTTGTACATATGGTTGGGTTTGTCATCGCATTAATCGTGGCTTATCTCTATTATAAACCGCTGTCCGAGTATTTTGTTTTATGGATTCCGTATCCGGCGGTCGATAGCGATTCGCGCTTTACGATTGCAATCGAGCAGCTTGATTTGGATCAGACGTTTTATCAATTGTTTGCATTTGCACTCATTTTCTTCGCAGTCAAATTCGCATTGAATTTGCTTGCATCCATGTTCGATTTCATTAAGTACTTACCAGTTCTCGGTTTCCTAAACAAGATCTTGGGAGCTGTATTAGGTTTAATTGAAGTGTATCTATTATTATTCATACTCCTATACGTTCTGGCGTTATTGCCGATCGACATGATTCAAGATTATATGGAAAATTCAGGGATAGCCAAGTCAATCCTTGAAAACACTCCGTATTTCTCCGAGAAAGTGAAAGAATGGTGGTATATTTATACGTAAGGCGAAAGGAGTTGCCCCGACATCTATGGGGCAGCTCCTTGTTACTGTCCGTGGGTATCTTCCTCATTTTGGAGTTGGCGAGAGAGTAAAAGTCATTAATTCTAAAAGTCATATTACCGGAGGCTTATCATGAATAAGAAAATCATTATCAGAACGCTAGAAAAAATAGCGACCTATATGGAAATCAAAGGGGAAAACCCGTTTAAAGTGAGTGCTTTCCGTAAAGCAGCTCAAGCATTGGAATTGGATCAGCGCAGCTTGGATGAGATTGAAGATGTGACAAAACTGAAAGGTATCGGCAAGGGCACAGGTGAAGTCATTGCTGAGTTATTGGAAACGGGTAAGTCATCAGTGCTTGAGGAATTGCAAGAAGAGGTGCCTAAGGGCTTGATTCCCTTATTAAAACTGCAAGGCATGGGCGGCAAAAAAATCGCGAAATTGTATAAAGAGCTTGGCATCGATTCTGCTGAATCGTTAAAACAAGCTTGTGTCGATCATGAAATTCAAAAACTGCCAGGTTTCGGTCCGAAATCCGAAGAAAAAATATTAAAAGAATTGATGGTTTTTGAATCGAAGCCGGGACGTCACCCGATCTGGAAAACAGAAGAAGCAGTGAAATTTATCGAAGACATTCTCGTAGGAATTGAACACATCAGCGAATTTTCAGTTGCCGGCAGCTATC
>JBFIXY010000269.1:0-2981 GCA_041605655.1 Planococcus sp. (in: firmicutes)
AGATTCCATCGTATGAACTTTGAATATCAATTTGCGCCCTTCTCCTTCGACAATGATCTCATCACCAGGCTCTAGCTTAGACAAATCCCAAAATATCGCGGGTCCATCAATGCCATCGACATGACCGGCTACAACAGCACGGCCATTTTGCCCGGGCTTGTAGCCGGGAGAAAACCAACTGACTTCATCGATCTTATCTGGCACCGCCATTTCCCCTGTCTCGGTAGTGCCCAAATGCTGCACCGGTGCGTCAATGCCAATTGCGGGAATCGACATCGACTCAGGGATAATGCCACTCTGTGCACTAGCGTTGATCGGATTTCCAGTAAGCTGCACTGCTTTGATATTCACTTCCACTTTTTCCGACTGTGCGGGAGCGAAGCCAACATCTTTGCTGCACTTACTCACTTCGTCTTCCGTTTCTTGGCAACCCGAAAGGACCATGAGGATTCCGAGCATGAACAGAAACCTATTCTTGAAATCGTCTTCTCCACACTAAGCCGCCAGCTGCAAACAATAATAACGTGCCGCCAATCAATACCCACGGCGTCGTTGATGTTCCTGGTGTGCCGAGACCTGTAGTTGGCATACCATCTGGCGAGTCTGCCGCTTCAAAATCGACTAATGCCAAAACTTCAAGGGAATCGGCTGTGTTGACAGCAAATACGCTGTAAACTGTATTAGCCGCAAGCTCCGTTCCTTCTAGCGCCAAGACTTGAGTTCCATCCGGCAAGCGGATTTCCAAGTCGTACGTTCCAGCATCCAACTCTTTGTATTCAGTGATCCCTGGGAATTCGGCTCCACTAAATACGGCATCACCATCGATCAATCCAACATCCACTGCTGGTGCATCTGGTGATAAGTGACCGACGCGGATTTTGGTTTTGCCATCTGTCACTTCCATTGAATCTTCCGCTACGACAAATTCAAGTGCATCCACTGTATTGGCAGCTGCAACCGTATAAGCTTTACCGGCTTCAATTGTCAGGTCAGCTTGCAAGACACCTGTACCTGCTGCATATTCTGTACCTGTTGCGAAAACTTCTACATCATGCGTTCCTGCCGGCAGATCCAAATAGCCTGAATCGGCTTTGAATGGTACATCCTCCAGTACCATATCGCCATTTACATAGACATCTACAGCGGGAGCATCTGGTGAAGCGTGGACGACCCGGACCTTAGCCATGTCTTCATGTCCATCTGCAGAAACCCCTGACACAATCGTCATGACTACCAGTAAAGCGAGTGAAAATAAAGCTAAAAATTTCTTCATTTCTTCCTCTCCTTTTCTTGTATAATTTTTGTATAATACTTGCACACTTCATTTATAATCTATTAAATTCAACTATGCAAGCATTATAGTCTGAATATTATATTAATTTCGTTTGAATTAGTACCCAAACCTTTATTATTAATAAAAATGAGTCATCGTACACGTAAAATTACTAATTTTTCCTTTTTAAATAAAATACTTCTGTCATGCGAATTTTTTAAATACGCTAAATGTGCATGTTTTAGAAAAAAGATTTCTTTTCCGCAGCTTTTCGCCTCTGACCATTATGGAAGTTGTGTTATTTTAATAACAATAAGTTGTTTCAATATTAAAAAATTTTCCGAATTGCGAGATCAACAGAAAAACGACACACGCTAACTATGAAATGAGGGGTTAAAATGGGGAAAAGCATATTGGTTATCGGTGCTGGAATTGGCGGTTTAACGGCAGCTTCATTATTAGCCAAAAATGGCGATGCGGTCACCCTATTGGAAGCATCGTCAGAACTCGGCGGCTGCGCCGGTAAATTCAAACGCCATAAATTCCTATTTCCTGCCGGTGCAACGCTTGGCATGGGCCTTGAATCCGGTGGTATCCATGAGCGCATTTTCGGCTATTTGGGAACACCGTTACCGATTGAACCTCTCGATACGGTCATGGAAATGATTCATCCTGAAGCCACTTACCAATTTAAACGAGACAGAAAACTTCATGTTGACGCAGTTGTCCAGCATTTTCCGGAATTCGATCAGCAGATTCGCTCTTTTTACCGGGAAATCTACCATATTGCAGCAATTGTCCGCACCTTAATGGGACCGCTCCCAGCGCTGCCTCCTTCAACGCTAAAAGAATGGGCTTTTCTTGCCGGCGCTGTTCGACCGGTTCATGTGAAACTCCTCCCTTACCTTAATCAGACACTCGGTCAGCGGCTGGCACAACATGGTTTGGCACAGCTGCAGCCTTTTCGCCACATGCTCGATGGCTTATTGATCGACAGCATGCAAACTGGAAGCGAAGACGTCTCTTACCTCTTGGCAGCAACAGCACTCGATATTTATCACGAAGGGGCATATTATGTGCCAGGTGGACTTTACCGATTTGCAGAGGTGATGGCGGACAGTTTGCTTGAAAATAAAGGCGTGCTGAAAAAAAGGCGGACGGCGATAAAGCTTGAGAAAAGCGAAAGCGGCTGGCATGTTATCGATCACAAGGGCAATGGCTATGAAGCAGATGCCATTATCTTCAACGCACCAATTCAAACGCTTCCTCGGATGCTTTCACCAGAACTGATGAAGCAATTGAAAAAGCCGCTCATTGAAGGCATCCATGGCGAAACTTGGACAACTCTGACGTTGTATATTGCCGTTGACCAATCGAAACTTGCTTCCCCCCTCCCTTTGTTCCGCCAAATTTCAACAGGAGACGGTTTAGCGGAAGGTGGGCATTTCTTCATGTCTGCCTCTCACCCAACCGATCGATTGCGCGCTCCAGAGGGCTTCCAAACCGTTACCGTATCCACTCATTCAGCGGCTAAGCATTGGGACAACAAAGAAACCTATAAATCCACCCGCAGAGCTCTTACTGCCAAAATAGTGGATGCTATCGAGCAGCACATTCCTGGATTTCAAGACGCCATCGTTCATCTTGAGAAAGGCGCACCACAGGCATGGGAACGTTTTACAGGCAGACCGAACGGCTATGTAGGCGG
>JBFIXY010000270.1:0-2974 GCA_041605655.1 Planococcus sp. (in: firmicutes)
CAGGTATCGCCAATCATTGTGACGGAGATGGGAACCAATCCGTGGATGTCAGAACAACCTCTGTGGGAAATGCTGATGAAGACGATGAACGCTGGTTCGGAGGCTGAAATCAACAAGATTCTGCAGCAGGAAAATCTGGAATATACGCCGAAAACCGATGCGGAACGGGCGCAATTGCTTTGTTATAAAGCATATGTGGTGGAAGGCAAGAAACGTGAACGCTTGGTGCGTAAAGCGCTTGAATTGGATGCGAAAAACGTAGATGCAAATTTGTTGGCGGTGGAATATGAAGAACATCCAGTAGCAAAAAGACTCCGGTATTTAACGGCGTTGAATGCCGGGTACAAGACTTTGGATGACAGTTTTGAGACAATTTGGGGCTATATTCCGAATCGGCCGTTTCTGCGGGCTTTATTTTCCTATGGCGCTTGGCTGATTAGACAAGGTGAATACAAAGAAGCAATCGACCAGCTGACAGAGCTTATGACGATGAATCCGAGCGACCATCAAGGTGCAAAGTGGCTGCTCCTGAGCGCATATCTTCATACAGGCGAATGGGATAAAGCAGGTGAACTTACAGATGATTTTTCTTTGGAGGAAAATACAGGAATCGGCATGTATTTTCATTATCTCTCCGACTTGCACACAGGCATCCTTCAGCCGGATGAAATAAACGAAATGAAACAATTCATCAAAAACCGCAATCCTCATCTTTTCGCCATGTTGAAAAAGGGTGACGAGCCAGGTGCCTTTCCGGGTCATCTCGTTTTGCAGGAAGGCTCGATTGATGAAGCCAAGCTTGTATACTGGCTGATCTATGGGATTGAAGGCGTGGAGAAATTTAGTGGCTGATGAAATTGTCTTGACGAGAATAATCTAAGGTTTGGGAAGTGCATAAACACAGGACTGCGTGCTAAAGGGGGAATTGTAGAACCGCTGTGCGTTAATAGTCTGTGTCCATAAAAATCATATAGACAATTTACACCGCTATAAATCAATAGCATGAATCAACCACTCCGGAAAATCGCTATTCTTCGGAGTGGTTTTCTATTTCTTCAAGTTTGTAAGTTTCCAATGCTGATGCTATTTCGATAAGTATTATTCCAAGAGAATTAATGTTGTATTAAAATGGAAAAGTATCTATATTTAGGGGTCTTTGTATGGTACTATTTACTTATAAAGTCGATTGGTTAAAAATGCTTACATAATTGAATGATATCAATAACGTGAATCGCTTAGAAGAATTAATATAAATGAGTAAGAAACGTTTGGAAATACATATTAATTTTATTTAGAAGTAAAATCGATTAGCGAAAAAAGGTAGCTTGGGCTGGTGTAAAGAGCTTCGATTTATTGATGGCTCATTTTTAATAGATCCATAAAACCTGATGCGGAAACAGATCAAACATCATTTGGGCATGCAGCATGTTCATTACATTAAAGTGGAGGATTATCCGATATGCATATATTATTGGTAGATGTTTACGGCGGTGAAAACTATTCTTATAAAACATTATACGATGAAGTTCTTGCGATTAAAGAAAACAAGCAAGTAGATTTACTTGTTTTTCCTGAAGGATTTGCAACAGGTGAAAGTGTAGAAGAGGCTTGGGATTTTATTAGATACACGTCGCACCTAGTAAAAACATCGGTCATTTGCGGTTTCGTTTTATACGACGGAAGAGAATTGGTGTTGTATATAAACGGGGCTCCTGCTAGTGGCGAGACCTCTGATTCTTTATTCGCAAATCATTCGACAGCAGACAAGCAAGATTTTGAAATCGACAGAGGTTTGGTAGAAGGCCTGAACCCCTCCGAACCCATTCTATTAAATGATCGCCGCATCCACGTCCATATGGGGCGCGATATGGTTTCCCTAGGAGAAGGGGATGTAGATGTTCTGATCAACTTAGCCAGCAGTAACGTAGCAATGGAGGAACGTTGCAACGTGCTGAAAAAACAGTCTATCAAGTTAGGTGCCCGTGTCCTCTGCACAATGACTAATCGGACGAACCAAAAACATCCTTCTGATCTTATTGGCTTTAGAGTAGGAAAGCGATTGAAAGCCAATGATAAATGGATCAATGAAGAGATGGCACATGCATTTAGTCTATTTTCAATAGATAACCCGATTTTTGAAGAAGAAGTAATGGAATCGCAAAAAAATCTACACAAACTGCAATAGATTTTAGTGAAGAAGCATATTGCGCGAACTCACTCACACCATGCGCCGCTCCGAGAAGTCACCATTCCTCGAAGCGGCGTTTTCATCTCGTCACCAAAATTTAACAGCAAAACAGTTTCACCACGGAGCCATTTCGGGAAGAGACAAAGAAGGAGGGGATATGTAAATGAATTCTTTTAAAGCGATTGTCATTAAAGAGCAGGAAGACGATATTACATACGGCGTGGAACAAATAGGTGAGGACCAGTTAAGTGATGGGGATGTCTTCATCAAAGTGGCGTATTCATCGATCAATTACAAAGACATGTTGGCGGTGCAGAAAAAAGGCGGTGTAATCCGGGAGTATCCGATGATTCCAGGCATCGATTTGAGCGGCACGGTTGTCCGGTCGGCGGACTCCCGTTTCGAAGAAGGGCAGGAAGTCGTCGTGACCGGTTTTGCGATGGGGATGAGCCATACAGGCGGCTTCGCTGAATATGCCCAGGTGCCAGCGGATTGGGTTGTGGCGTTGCCTGAGAATTTAAGCTTACGAGACGCCATGGTGTTCGGGACAGCCGGATTCACCACAGCACTTTCCATCTTGGCATTGGAACAAAACGGCATGGACTCAGAAAACAATCCGGAAATCTTGGTGACGGGATCGACGGGAGGCGTCGGCAGCGTCGCGCTGCAAATATTGGTTAAACTCGACTACACGAATATCACGGCGTTAGTGCGCAAAGACCATCAAGTGGCCGTCGCGAAATCACTCGGTGCGAATGCGGTCATTTTCCCAGATGACTTGGGCGA
>JBFIXY010000271.1:0-2965 GCA_041605655.1 Planococcus sp. (in: firmicutes)
CATTCCGCTTCAGTCGGCAATCGTTTGCCTTTCCATCTGCTGAACGCATCTGCTTCATAAAAGCTGACATGGCTTACGGGTTCATTCGGATCTAAATCCACTACGCCGCCCAAAGTAAAAAGTTGCCAGTTTTCTTCATCGTTCTTCAACCAATACAGCGGCGCTTTCCAATTGTTTTCTTTCACCGTGCTCCAGCCATCCGACAACCAATATTCCGGTTGTTCGTAGCCGCCAGCCTCGATAAACTCCAGAAATTCACCATTGGTCACAGGTTTGGTTGCTAGCTTGAACGGTTCAAGCCACACTTTGTGGCGCGGACTTTCGTTATCAAACGAAAAGCCTTCTCCGCTATGGCCGATTTCGACCAACCCTCCGTCAAATTCGACAAATTCCGTTTCAAAATTTTGACTCACAGTACGTTTTGCAGTATCCAAATACGTCGGGAACAGTGGATTGACGAAAAAGTTATATTTCACATCCATCAAGATTAATTCCTGATGCTGTTGTTCGTGTTGAAGACCCATTTCTATCAGTTTTTCCACTTCTGCCTTCTTGTCCGAATCTGCTAGTAATTCAAGAACTTGGTCATCCACATAACGACGATACGCTATGACTTCATCGACAGTCGGCCGTGACAGCACTCCCCGCTGGTGGCGTGGCTGGTAAGGTCCAATTGTGTTGTAATATGAGTTAAACAAAAAATCAAAAGCGGGATTGAATTCCTGATACCCCGACTTGTATTCTTTTAAAATCATGCGTTCAAAAAACCAGGTAGTGTGTGCAATATGCCATTTAGCCGGGCTTACATCCTCGTGAGATTGAATGATAAAATCCTCTGCTTCCAAAGGCTGAATCAGCTTCATCGTCACTCCCCGCACATCTGTAAAGCGTTTAGTTAAGGTCGTATTATCCATCGTTTTCATTATTAAAAACTCCCTTCACATCTTTACCTGATACTTTAATTATATCAAGCAGTCCAATAAAAAAATGTCAAATAGCTTACAAAATAGCATGATTTTTCAGTGTATTGGAGCCATATAAAAAGAGCGGCTTTATGAAAGCCACTCTTTTTCGGCACACTATCCACCGGCAGCAAATTCAATCTGACCCTTTATGCTTTTTACAAATATCCTAATATTAGTCTACCTTTAATAGCCATTGCTTAAACTCTTTTCTCTATTTAGGTTGAGCTAATAAGTGATTATTTTCGATATGAAGCACAATAGCTACGAAGATATCGCTCTTAGAAATGGGCCGGTTATTTTCGAGTTGTCTAGAAATATTAGAAAGCAGTATTTTCCGAAGCTAATTGCTCGCTTTCCGTGGGGCGGGAATCGAGCCTCCTCGCTCGCTAACGCTCTCTCCGGGGTCTCTCAAACCCGCTAACCCCACAGGAGTCGAGCAAACGCTTCTCCAAATACTTAAATATTTCTCTTATTTTTTGTCGTAGTAAAAGTATCTGCTTTTTATAAAAAATAGTAGGTTGTCAACTTATTTAACATTTCCGCAGACGTTGCCACTAAGAATGTGTGCAATACCATAGAATAAGGACGAGCTTGCGCAGGAGCAACGCTCTTTCATGTCTCGAAGCTAGCTTAGCGATGCTGGGATAGAAACTAATAATCTTTGTCTGCCCAAAGCGACCGAAGCGGTATAAGATACTTAATCTCTTTGATCCCACTTAAATAGTAAATAATATTAAAAAAGATAAAACACAAAACCGCTCCCAAAATGAATGTTCGCTGGGAGCGGTTGTGTGTTTATTATTAAATAGCTTTTTGCGATGATTACTCACTTTTTCATGACTCCGCGATTGGGCATAATTCTTTACAACATCTTCTCCAATGCCATTTTCGCCTCAACTGAAGTTTTTTCATCGACTTGTATCTGGTTGAGGACACGTCCTTCCACCAGCTCTTCCAAGATCCACGTTAAATGCGGTAAATCGATGCGGTTCATCGTCAAACACGGACACATATACGGATTCAGTGACACGATGTCGCGGTCGGGAAAATCGGCAATTAGACGGTTGACCAGGTTCATTTCGGTGCCGATCGCCCATTTTGAGCCGGGTTCGGATGCTTCGATCATGTCGATAATGTATTTGGTAGATCCGGCAAAATCAGCTGCACTGACAACTTCATACGTGCATTCCGGATGCACGAGAATATTGCGATCCGGTTCTGTTTGGCGCAGGTTGTCGACGTGTTTCGGCAAGAAATTCATATGGACCGAACAATGCCCTTTCCATAGGATGACCTGTACTTCTTCTATGGCACAGTCTAGTTCAAGCTGTTGCTTGATCGGATCCCAAACAGCCATGTATTCGAGCGGGATTCCGAGCTTCACTGCAGTATTCCGGCCAAGGTGCTGATCAGGCAAGAACAACATGCGCTGCTTTTGCCCCAACGCCCATTCAACCATTTCTTCAGCGTTCGAAGACGTCACGGTCGCACCGCCGTTTCTGCCGACAAACGCTTTGATGGCCGCTGTCGAGTTGACGTAAGTCAATGGAATGATCGTGTCGCCGTAAAGTTTTTGCAATTCCAGCCAAGCGCGTTCGGTTTGGTCGATGTTCGCCATATCCGCCATCGAACAGCCTGCCCGCATATCCGGCAAAATGACCGCTTGATGCGGTTCAGTCAAGATGTCCGCTGTTTCTGCCATAAAATGAACACCGCAAAACAAGATATAATCCGCTGTTTGCTGCCCTGCGATTTGCGACAATTGCAGCGAATCGCCTTTCACGTCGGCATAGCGGATCACTTCATCTTTCTGATAATGGTGCCCTAAAATATACAATCGATCACCGAGAACCGCCCGAGCGTGTTTTGCACGGATATGCAGCTCTTCAGTCGTTGCTGTTAAATACGTTGCTGGCATGGCGTCCGCCAATTGCAGCTCTTCGAGAAAAGAAGTCATTGAATGGATACCTCCTTAGGGGATAGGGAAAGGTTCATGCTAA
>JBFIXY010000272.1:0-2955 GCA_041605655.1 Planococcus sp. (in: firmicutes)
CATATGACAGGAGGCATGAGCGGAACTGTCGAATCTGCGCGCACGGCAGCAGATTTAACAGACTCAGATGTCACTGTTGTCGATTCACGTTACATTTCTTATGCGCTGGCGTTCCAAGTGATCGAGGCTGCCGATATGGCTGCTGCAGGAAAATCGATGCAGGAAATTGTGGCCCGTTTGGATCGCATTCGTGAAAACACTAAGCTTTTTGTTGTTGTCGATACACTTGACAATCTTGTGAAAGGCGGCCGAATCGGCAAAGGACGAGCGATGATCGGTTCATTTTTGAAGATCAAACCGATCGCTTCACTTGATGGCGGGGAATATACACCTGTAGCGAAAGCGCGGACTTACAAACAAGTTGTCGAATATTTGATGAATGACTTTACAGAACGCACTGCTGGGAAAATCATTAAAGGGGTGGGCATCGTCCACTCGGAAGGCCGTGCAATGGCAGATCCACTGCACGAGAAAATTGTAGAAAGCGGTTATTCGGATATTAAATTCGATTATACGACGCCGGTCATATCTACTCATACCGGCATCGGCACAATCGGCTTTATGTTTTATACGGAATAACAGGGAAGACATTCCAGAAAAGGGGAAAATCAATTGAAACGCATCCTGTTTATTGTCCTTTTGACTGCGGTATTGTTAACCGGATGCAGCTCGTCTTTCATTTTCGGAAAAGAAGAAGCGACACCGCGGGAAACCACTGTCTTTACTAAATTTACCGTCCCTCCTAATTTCGTGCCCGATGCACTAGTCGTTACAGCACTCGGGGACTCACTTTCACAAGGTGTTGGAGATGTTGAAAAACGGGGCGGGTATGTTGGCAGGGTCGCCAAAGATATTAGCAGCTGGCCAGGTGTTCGCAATGCGATAGTCGACAATACTGCAAAGCGCGGGCGGCGCAGCGATCAGCTGCTAGCTATGTTCCAGAAAGAGAAATTAACGGGTCCGTTAACAGAGGCGGATTATGTCACCATGACAATAGGTGGAAATGACGTCATGCGAATCGTTAAAAGAGATCTCTTTTCTTTGAATATTGAAGCCTTTATGGATGAATTGGTCTTATATGAAAATCGGTACCGGACAATTTTGGCCTCTATTCGCTCCATCAATCCGACTGTGCCAATCGTGGCAATTGGAATCTATAATCCGTTCTCCCTCGTTACTGATGAAGTCGAGGAGTTTGAAGAGATAATTCAATCATATAACGATACAATGGAAGAAATAGTGGAAGATGATCCAATGGCTTGTTTTGTACCGATTAGCGATTTGTTCGAAGGCAATGACAACCTTGTATATCATTCGGACTTTTTTCATCCGAATAGCAAAGGTTACGATTTGATGAGTGAACGGGTGCTAGAACGGATGAACGAATGTGGATTTAGTTCCCAAGATTAGGAAGTGAAATACAATGAAACTATGGCGCCTTGCGTTTTTCATATCATTAAGCTTGAATCTTTTGGCAGTCGTCGCGTTTTTTATGATTATTACCATTCCTGCCAAAGGGCATAGTTTATCGGTTTCTGAAGCGTCTCCTATTGAGGCGGGCAGCGGTAATTCCTTAATTATTAATGTGACGAAAGCGGATTTCGAAGGGCTGGCAAATACGTATATCCAGCGCGAAATGAAAAACTCGCCTGTCCCATTGTCTTTAGCGGTCAATGGAGATGTTAGTTTATCCTCTGAATTGAAAATCTTTTCAGTGCCGTTGCCTATATTATTGCGCTTCGATCCGGTTGTGCAGCCGGATGGCGATTTATTGTTGGTGCAAAAATCCGTCGAAGTCGGCCTCTTGGATATTCCACCTGAATCTGCGCTGAAATTATTGCGGGATTCAGTGGATTTGCCTGATTTCATGTCCGTTTCTCCGAAAGAGGAAACGGTATTGCTGCAGCTCTCAGAAATTCCGATTGATAATGGAGTAGCAATCCGTGCTACTTCCTTTAATTTGGAAAAAGACGATATCCGCTTGAAAGTAACGATCAACCAATAAGAATGGAGTGATTTGATGGATACTGAAAAAGCAACTTTCGCAGGCGGCTGCTTTTGGTGCATGGTGAAGCCGTTCGATTCTTACGAAGGCATTGAATCGGTTGTTAGTGGGTACACAGGCGGCGACTTGCCGAATCCGACATATGAACAAGTTTGTTCGGAAACAACCGGTCATTATGAAGCTGTACAAATCACATTCCAACCGGATGTATTTCCGTATGAAAAATTACTGGACATTTTTTGGACGCAAATTGACCCGACCGATGCAGGCGGTCAGTTTTTTGACCGGGGCCAATCCTATCAGACGGCTATTTTTTACCATTCCGAAGAACAGCGGTTAGCTGCTGAAAAATCCAAACAAGAGTTGGACAATTCCGGAAGATTCGAAAAGCCGGTGGCTACGAAAATCTTGCCGGCCAAACCTTTTTACTTGGCTGAAACCTATCATCAGGATTACTATAAGAAAAATCCTTCGCATTACAACCGCTATTCTGTGGGTTCAGGACGTGCAGGGTTTATCGAAAAAAATTGGGGTGGACAATCATGAAGGAAGAGTTAAAAGGTAAATTGACGCCAATGCAATACCATGTCACACAGGAAAACGGCACAGAACCTCCTTTCCAAGGTGAGTACGACCAGTTTTTTGAAGATGGTATTTACGTCGATATCGTATCAGGAAAACCATTGTTCAGCTCGAAGGATAAATTCGATTCACATTGTGGCTGGCCGAGCTTTGCGAAGCCGCTAGAATCGGAAGAAGTAAAGGAAAGTTTTGATACGAGCCACGGCATGAGACGGACAGAAGTTCGGAGTGCTTCAGCAGATTCACATTTAGGCCATCTTTTCCCAGACGGGCCATCATCTCTTGGTGGACTGCGCTATTGCATCAACTCGGCCGCGTTGCGCTTTATACCGAAAGACCAATTAGACGCAGAAGGATTATCTGAGTAC
>JBFIXY010000273.1:0-2942 GCA_041605655.1 Planococcus sp. (in: firmicutes)
GGCAGTCATCATTTCCTGTTCAAGCCGCGGATAACGTACTGTCATTTGATCGACATAATGCTCATTTATATAAGAATTGATGGAGCTGGATAAGGATTCGCTGAGGACAAACGATTTCTCATCGAAAACAACCAAATACACCAACATTTCTTGCTGGCTCAAAAATTGGCGGATTTCCGAAATGGCAATATCCAACGCTTGCTCTTTAGGATATCCGTAAATGCCGGAAGAGATGAGTGGAAATGCGATCGACTCGCATTTCAATTCTTCTGCCAAGTGGAGCGCATTCGAATACGCCGACCGCAATTGTTGTTCTTCACCGTGACGACCACCGCTCCAAATGGGTCCAACAGCATGTATGATGTAATTTGCATTTAGCTTGAATGCCGGAGTGACGACAGCTTTTCCTGTAGGACAATTTCCTATCTCATTGCATGCGGCCTGCAACTCTTTTGCACCTGCTGCATGGAAAATAGCGCCGCAGACGCCTCCACCCATTTGGAGATTTTCGTTTGCGGCATTGACGATCGCATCCACATGCATCTTCGTAATATCGTTGCGGATAATTTCCAAAGGCATTGAAGACCACTCCCAGTGATATGATTAATAGGCCATGCTTAATATCCGCTTCATCAGCTCATGGTTTTCTTCTATACTGACTTTCCGACTCAACACATGGTTTAACCGAAGAATTTCCGGTACGGTTTGCTCGAGTACGGCCATCACTTCTTCAGTGTTGCGTCCGGATTGCCATTTACTCAGAAGCTTCAACTCACGTTCTTTTAAATCACTTCGTCCGCCTTCGACTTTCGACCAGCTGCTGAAAGCGCCATCAAAATGCTGTTCCATTTCCATGAACCAGCCGGATACGATGTAGCGAAGAAGTCTGTCCAAATTAGCGGCAGCATAATAAGGTTCATTGCGCATAGCGGCCCTGTATGTTTCGTGAGCGAATGCCAGCACTTTCCCTTTCCAAAGCTCCACTTCTTCGACAGATACTTTGTAAATTTTGTTTGCTGAAGCAGCCAAAACCGGCTTCATGATTCCCTCGGGATCATAAAGAATTTCAGCTTTTTTCAACCAATGCGAAGGTTTTATCTCATCCGGAGCATGATACCAGCTATCGATTTTCACAAAACAGCTATAATGGCTGACGAGATAAGGAGCTACAGGATTATTGCCTTCATGAAACAGCACATCCCCCCAACGTTCCGATCTCGCTTTTTTATTTAGGATAAACTCTGCTTTACGTCCAGGGTTGACAATAATATGCAAATCGATGTCTGAATATTGATCAGACGTTTTTTTAGCTAATGACCCGCTTAGGTAAACCGCTAACACATTTTTATCGGCGGTCAAATCTTCCAAGCATTTCTCAAGAAGTTGATTGCGCATTATTGGTAATTGCACATCCCGTTCTTTATGTCTGCTGCAAAATTCCGCTGCCATCTAATCCCTCCCTTTCGACTTGCAAGTAAGGCTTGTTCTTTTTGGAGAAATGGTTTCACTAATATTAACATTAACTCCCAGCTATTATAAGACTTTACCGCAAAAAACCGCCGGATTAAACATCGGCGGTCGTAATTATGGAGTTGCGTATATATCTTCTCGCGAATGGAAACCGTCTTTTATGATTGTTTTACTTATATTCGATTCGACAACTGCAATCGGATTCAACAATATTGACGGCACTTCAATTTTCCCGTTATTCACCGTCCTGTTCACGTCAATGCGTTCGCCTTTCGCTAATTTAATAGCCAGTTCAGCAGCACGGTTCGCTAGTAAATCAATCGATTTATAAACGGTCATTGTTTGTGTGCCTTTGGCAACTCTTTGGACGCCCGCCAATTCAGCATCTTGTCCGGCAACAGGCACTTGTCCGTTCAACCCTTGTTCCGTCAAGGCTTGGATGGCACCACCTGCTGTTGCGTCATTTGCTGCAATTACTGCAGCTACCCCGTTATTATTCGACTTGAGTGCTTGCTTCATGTTCACGTAGGCGTTTGCCGGCGCCCAATCTTCTGTCCACTGGTCAAAGGTGATTGTGATGTCCCCTTTGTCTATATACGGCTGAAGAACTTGATAAGTGCCCTTTTTCAATAAATGCGCATTATTGTCCGTTGCCGCTCCGCCGATATAAACATATTTTCCTTTAGGCGCATGCTTCAGCATCTCAATCGCTTGCAATTCCCCAACCCGCTCGTTATCGAACGATACGTATAAATCGATATCGGCATTTTTAACGAGTCTGTCGTAAGACAGCACCTTTATGCCTGCTTGATGCGCTTTATTGACAATCGCCGCTGCGGCTTCTGCGTTATGCGGAACAATTACTAGAACATCAATTCCATCGCTGATCATCTTTTCCGCTTGTGAAATTTGCAAGGAATCATCGCCATTGGAAGCTCGAATGATTATTTCTGCGCCTAGATCTTCAACAGCCTTTTTAAACAAATCCCGGTCTTTTATCCAGCGCTCTTCTTTTAACGTATCCATCGAAAATCCGATTTTAATCGGAGTGATCAGCTCATCTTGTTCTTGTTTCTGAATTTTTTGCTCACCTTTGGGATCTTGCTGGTTGCTGCAGCCTGTCGTTAGCAGTAAGAAGACAATACACACCGCCCACATTACAAAAACAGGATGTTTTTTCACATGAACCCGCTCCTTGCTCATTCCTTTACACCTGCGATTGACTTTCGGTAGTCGCTGGGTGATATTCCCGACATTTTCTTGAATACTTTGCTAAAGTAATTCGGATCGTGATAGCCTACTTCAAAAGTGATTTCCTTTAAACTAAGTTCTGAGTCCGCCAATAGTTTTTTCGTTTTTTCTATTCGGCATTCCGTCAGAAAATCAATATAATTGATCCCCAACTTCTCTTTGAATATTTTACTGATGTAAATCGGGCTCAAGTCCACTTTCTTTGCCAAAGTCTCTAATGA
>JBFIXY010000274.1:0-2941 GCA_041605655.1 Planococcus sp. (in: firmicutes)
GTTAGTTGAACATATAGGTGAATTGAGAAAACGGCTGACCATTATAGTCGTTTTCTTTGTATTAGCGTTAATTGGCAGTTTTTTTATAGCTCAGCCGTTGATTGAGTATCTGCAATATACGGAAGAAGCGAGAGACCTGACCTTGAACGCGTTTAAAATCACGGATCCATTGAAGATTTTTATGCAAGTGACAATGATTTTAGCGTTGATCATCACGTCGCCGTTGATCATGTACCAGTTCTGGGCATTTATCAGCCCAGGTCTATTGGATAAAGAACGGAGAGCCACGTTAAGCTATATTCCGTTTTCTGTGTTGTTGTTCTTAGGTGGAATCGCTTTTGCGTATTTGATCCTATTTCCATACGTAATCGGATTCATGCTCAACATATCGGACAATATGAATATCCAGGAAACGATCGGCATTAATGAGTATTTCCAATTCCTGTTCCAAATCACGTTGCCATTTGGCCTGATTTTCCAGTTGCCGGTGCTGATGCTGTTTTTGACAAGGCTCGGCATCATTACGCCGATGCTGATGACGAAATACCGCAAGTATTCGTATCTCGGATTGGTGATTATTGCAGCGTTCATCACACCGCCGGACATCGTCTCGCATATGATTGTAACGCTGCCGCTGATTATATTATATGAATTCAGTGTGCTGATCGCCAAAGTCGGCTACCGTAAGTTTTTGAAAGCGGAACAGCAACAATTGATTGAAGAACAAGAAAGCCTTCCACCGAATTAAATCGGGGAAGGCTTTTTTTTGCGGTTATTATTGAAGTTTCTCCAATTCTTTTAAAAACCCTTGAATCTTATCCATATTCAGCTGAATGGCCATGACATAGCCGTTCAGCAAAATGTGCGCGATGATCGGGGTGATAATACGTTTCGTCTTTTGGTACAGGAATGCTAGCACAAGGCCTGTAGTGAAATACAGGAGCAAATGCGTCATTTCCATGTGGACAAGACCGAAGACCAATGCACTGACAGCAGTCGCAATCCAGAAGTTCGTCGTCTGGTTCAATGAGCCGAAGACGACGCGGCGGAAAACGAGTTCCTCAAGGACCGGTCCGAAAACGACGATGGCTAGTACAGTGAGTGGCACAACTTCAGCAACCTTGACGAGTGCCATCGTGTTCTCAGAGCCGGGATCGATGCCAATTGCCATTTCGATTATAGCAGCGAGCGACTGGCCGACCAGCAGCAGTATGAATCCGAGAAGACCCCAAACGAACGCCATTGGCAAACTCGCTTTTTTGCCTTTCCAAATATCGAAAAAGCGTTTGTCTCGGAAGACGAGAGTAAGTGTGACGAGAAAACCGATGCCCATCGAGAAGACGATAAGCCAGCCGGAAGTGGTGATGCGCGCCGTCGCATCATCAAGACCTTGGCCTTGGAAATAATTCAATGTCGGACCAACGAAAAGAATAGGGGCTAGTTGTATCACCATAAAGATTAATAGGACATAAAGCGGAGTCTTTTTTGTTTTGCGTTTGGCGGAAACGCTCAATTTGCTTTTGCCGTTGTGGCTTGTATCTGTATGTGCTTTTAATTTCAATTTCATATCGGATAGATTCCTTTCGTTATTGCATGTTCCTTCTATTGTAGAACTTTCCACTTGCGACCGCAAAGGTTAAAAAAAAGAGAATGTTTTGACTTGCAAAAGACAGGTGATTTTATTAAACTGAGAAGTGGGTTAGCACTCGGACGCAGAGAGTGCTAAAGCATACTTATTTAGATAATTTGAGGAGGGTGTTTCAATTGTTAAGACCATTAGGAGATCGCGTAATTATTGAGCTTATCGAAGCGGAAGAAAAAACTTCAAGCGGGATTGTATTGCCGGGATCGGCACAGGAAAAACCGCAGGAAGGCAAAGTGATCGCTGTTGGCAACGGAATGATCCGTGACAATGGACAGCGCACTGAATTGGAAGTCAAAGAAGGCGACCGGATCATCTTCTCGAAATATGCAGGATCTGAACTTAAATATGACGGCAAAGAATACTTAATCTTACGTGAAAACGATATTTTGGCTATTTTAGGCTAATTGTTGAATTCATGATATTCCGCAAAATGGCTTGCTTTCCGCGGGGCTTGTGCCGAACTAACTCGGGCTTGGCGCCCGAGTGGATTCGACACTTCGCTATACCCGCAGGAGTCTGCGCCATTTTGCTTCATATCAATAGGTGAAAAAATATATAAGTTCATTTTAAAATATAATTTTTAACTAGATAGAGGAGGAAACTTAAGATGGCAAAAGAGATTTTATTCAGCGAAGATGCACGCAGCCAGATGCTGCGCGGTGTTGATAAATTAGCAGATGCGGTAAAAGTGACGCTTGGACCAAAAGGGCGCAACGTGGTGTTGGAAAAGAAATTCGGTTCGCCGCTTATCACGAATGACGGTGTGACGATTGCAAAAGAGATCGAGCTAGAAAACCCATTTGAGAACATGGGCGCGAAATTGGTTGCAGAAGTTGCTTCTAAAACGAACGACATCGCAGGAGACGGTACGACAACGGCGACAGTTCTTGCACAAGCAATGATCCGTGAAGGCTTGAAAAACGTTACTGCAGGCGCGAACCCTGTCGGCATCCGCCGTGGGATTGAACTGGCTGTTGAAAGCGCTGTTGAAGGTTTGAAAGCTGTTTCCCAACAAATCGAAGGCAAAGAATCGATTGCACAAGTCGCAGCGATTTCTTCTGGCGATGCTGAAGTCGGCAACTTGATTGCTGAAGCGATGGAGCGTGTTGGCAACGACGGCGTTATCACGTTGGAAGAATCACGCGGCTTCACGACAGAGCTTGATGTTGTGGAAGGAATGCAATTCGACCGCGGTTACCAATCTCCTTACATGGTAACGGATTCGGATAAAATGGAAGCGGTTCTTGAAAACCCGTTCATCCTTGTAACAGACAAGAAAATCGGCAACATTCAAGA
>JBFIXY010000275.1:0-2909 GCA_041605655.1 Planococcus sp. (in: firmicutes)
AGAAAAATCCGGAACATTATCAAGAAGATCGCGCCGCTTCTGGCCGCGATGAGTTTCTTGAAGCAACATGGGACGAAAACAAGTAACCCCTCTAGTTGCTACAAGTAAGCATATCACTTTAACTGAAGACGTAGAAAAAGGCCGATTACGCCAATCGGCCTTTTTGCTATCTCGTTTTTCCTTCTACAATTTCTTGTAGTTCTGACAAGCAACGGATTTCATGCGTTGGCTCGGCTGTCGTGTTGTTCGGTTTTCCATTAGGATTGAACCAGCAAGTCGCGATCCCGTAATCCATCCCGCCTTTGATGTCCGAAGTCAGGGAATCCCCGACAATTAACACCGATTCTTTACTCGTCAAACCCAATTTATGAAACGCGTAATCAAATATGCCGTTATGCGGTTTCTGATACCCCGCTTCTTCCGAAATAATAATGTGCTCAAATACATTTTGAAACGGTGAATTTTGAATGCGCGCTTTTTGCACATTGCCGAATCCATTTGTAATGACGGCCAAGCGGCAATGGCCTAGACTTGAAATCATCGTTTCCGCTTCAGGAAACAAATGCGTTTCTTGTCCAAGGTAGTTTAAGTATTGAAAACCGAACGCTTCTGCGCTGATGTCAAGATTATGTTGGTAAAATAATCGTTTAAAACGCTCAGTTCCTAAAGTAGCCAGCGGCATCTTCCCTTGTTCTAAATCAGCCCATAATACGCTGCTAATTTCCCTGTAGGAGTCGTGATAGCGCGAAAAGCCATCCGGCATGCCGTAGGCTGAAAACGTATTGTGCAAAGCCGCCCGCTCCGTTTTCGGGAAATCCATCAATGTGTCATCAATGTCAAAAAGAATCGTGTTGTACCGTACCATGTGTTTATTCCACTCCTCAGTCTTACTCGTTTTCAAACCATCCTTTAGATTTGAACCAGACGCTCATTGTAACGACCATGACGAGCATGACGATCAACACGACAAAATATCCATACTCTGTGCGCAGCTCCGGCATATTGACGAAATTCATTCCATATAAGCCTGCGATAAATGTAATCGGCATGAAAATCACGGTAATGACCGTTAAGGTTTTCATAATATTGTTCATGCGGTAAGAGTTTAATGAGATGTAATTGTCTCGGATATCTGTCGTCAATTCACGGTTTGAATCGATCATTTGGCTCAATTTGATCAGGTGATCATGGATATCCTGAAAATAAGCCCTTTTTTGTTCTTGGATAATGAATCGCTTCGATTCAAGAATGCGATACATCATATCTCGAGTCGGTACGACAATTTGGCGGATCTTCAGTAAATTCCGCCGCACTTCAAACGTCTCTTCCATGATCGATTTGTCTGCTTTTTTCAATCGTTCCGACCCTTCAATGGATGCCAGGCGGTCTTCTAGCTCTTCCACTAAAGGAAAGAAATTATCCACCATCTCATCCATAATCTTATATGTAATTTCCAGCGGCTTGAAATTTTCCAGGTTTTTTAAATGCCTGAAGTATTCCCAAGCATAATTCACTTCATCCAAATCCTCAAAATGAAACGTCACCAAAAAATGCTCCCCTAAAAAGAAATCGACTTCATTTACTTCCAATTCTCCTGGCACAAATGAATGCATGACCAAGAACGTTGTATTTTCATAGTATTCCAGTTTCGGGCGCTGCAGCGAGTGGATGCAGTCTTCAATTGCTAAAGGATGGAAGGCAAAATGGCTGCTGAGCAATTCAATTTCTTCTGGCGAAGGTTCATTAAAATCCACCCAATGCCATTTCATCGATTTCAATTGGTGCAATTCAGGATCAATCACAAGTTGGTCGTGTTGATCGATGGCTAAAATTCGAATCATAACAATCTCCTAATTAATCGTATTTTTAAATAGGCTTCATTTCTGTAGGTTTATACTATATAACTTGAACTTAAAAATATACATAATCGACATGGCATAAAGCAGCTACGAACTAACGCACTTACTGTCATAAAGCTATCTTAGCAAGCATGGCCAGAGATAAGAGCATGTATTGTTTGCCTTATATCGAGATGAATCTTAGCGTAGGCGCTTCTAGGGGCTAGACGAAGAAATGAGACGAATGTTTTTCTCGGCTCATTGTGGGAGTCATGCCCAAAGCAACCGGAGCGAATATCAAAATGACTTTTCTAAAGTTAAACTCATACAGCTAGTTGTAATTGCTTAGCTCTCTCATTTGCCGGTAGACGAAGGTGAAATTCGCTCTTTGTATAATAATACCCCGAACAATAGAACCATGGCTGCAAAACTCAATAATAGATAAATACTGTATGCGTGATTGCCGAATTGATCATACAGCAAACCGATCAAAAACGGCATGGCACTTGAAATGACAAAGCCTCCAGATTGTATCATCGCGGTCCAATTATTGACGTCATCTGCCCGCTCATTTTCATCAAGCGGCATTAATAACGCAATCGGAAATAAACAGCCGAGCATGATCCCGAGAAGCACCGCTGCAACCCATATCGCATAAATTCCGCTGAACAGCAATAACAGCAGTCCAATAACACCTGAGAGGAGCGCTAAAACAATCCATAACAAACGATTTGAATGTTTTGCCAGCAGGATAGGCAAAGATAAATTACCGACGAGCTGAACAGATGTCATAACCGTCAACACAGCTCCTGCCTTCAAAACATCCATCCCTTTATCAATCGCAATCGGGGCAAGCCACGTGATGAGTGAGAAAAATAATGCGGTCTGAAAGGCAAAAAACAATAGCATATACCACGCGCGCTTGTTTGACCACGGCGAAGAAGTCGGAATAGCGGCATGACGAACTTCGCTCTTTTCAGGCTCCTTCGCGCGAAGCCAAAGCGCTAGCGCCGGCACCGTCAAAACTCCCCAGCTAGCGAGTGCAATCGGCCAGCCTGCAACCGTATAGAA
>JBFIXY010000276.1:0-2881 GCA_041605655.1 Planococcus sp. (in: firmicutes)
CGATCCACTTCAATAGCACCAACAAGCGGCAAAATCGCAATGTCATCATTTACAGGCACTACAGGTGAAGACAGCTCTAAATATTCTTTGCGCGCATCATCAAGGTTTTTTTGATACGAATTGATATAGGCAAAGCTATATGCGTGCACCGCATGATCCAAAAGGGCATGGAAAAAGTCCAACACTTCAAATAACACGTCAAGCTCAACATTTTTCAGCTTTGCTTCCGACTTGATGACTTTGCTAATATGTTTGCGGTATATATTTGTTTCAACTAAAGCAGTATCAAGTGTCATGCCTTCTTGTAAAAAATAGTTTCCGGTAGCATGGCCCCACTCGGAAAGCTCTTTATAAGCCTTCTCCTGATCAAAGAAATTGGTAATGGATTTTCCAAATAGTCCAATCAGGCCTGCTCTGAATTCCATAACGGTTTCCAACAAATCGCCATAGCTGGCAATTTCCGTCGGATTGGCATCTTTTAAAACATCTTCATGAATCAATTGGGCGATTAAATATTTATCTTCTTCAACTCGCTCGCCGAGCAATATAATGTCTCTTGTCATGTGGCACCTCCTGAAGTAGCATTCGTCAGTCTCTGAATTTTATTATACTGTCAGCAAATACAATAGGATACACCAATTTTTTCCTTTTATGAAAAAATTAAAAATTATCTAGCTTTGCCTATTGAAGATGATTCGTATATACTACTTTCGAAAACTTATTGCAAGACAAAGAAAGTAATTTCCTAGCACTATCCGATCGTGACACAATTACGGCCAGCATTTTTTGAAGCATAGAGCGCTTTGTCTGCTCGCGCAAACAAGGTTTTAGCATTGTCACCGTTCAGATAATTCGCGACACCGATGCTGACGGTAAGCGGAACATGCTCCCAACTTCCCTGCTCAAGGTTCTTTCTCAACTTTTCAGCCAATGCTACAGCTTTTTCTACCGTATGACCTGGCAGCAACAGAAGAAATTCTTCGCCGCCAATGCGCGCGACGGTTCCCACACCTTCAGTTTCAGCTAACATTTTCCAGGCTAATTCCTGTAATACCACATCACCGATTTGATGCCCATGGGTATCATTAACGCGCTTGAAAAAATCGATGTCGATAAGCAATAAGGACAGAGGAAACCCGGATTCGGCTTTAGTTAGCCAATCCGCGAGCTCTTGTTCCATGTAGCGACGATTTTTCAAACCCGTCAGCGAGTCTACTGTGGCTAGCTGTTGCAAATCTGCATTCAGCCTTTCGAGCTCTTCCTTTTTACTTTCCACTTCCCCGAGTATTCGCTGAAGTTCTTCGTAAGCCAGAGCAGTGTCTTTATTGATTTTTTCCGCATTTCGCTTCGCTTGCAGCAACTCTCTTTCGTATTCACCTCTGATTTTCATCTGCATCAGTGCACATTCAAAGTAACCCTCCCGTTCGATCGCATTCATCAAAACCGGTACCGGGCCGTCTACTCCTTTGATCGTCAAATACAACTCAATCACTTGGTCGTGCAATGTGATGGCTGGCACAAAATACGTCTGGAAATACGCCATGGATGCGATTGTCAAAAGTTCATGAAAATGCTGTGGGTTACGGTCCTTCCCAATAAGCGACCGCATCGTTTCATTCATTTCCATCACTTGAAAACTGCGATCGATGACCAGATAGGCCAGCGGCGCAAATTGCAATTGCTTTTCCATAACCGCGTTCACTCCTTATTCACTCAAAAAAACTTCTATAAAGTTAGCGGTTTCCAGCGGCGAGCTGAGATGCGGGTTGTGCCCCATCGCATCCATCACCACTAGCTTGCTCCCTGTAATTTGCGTTTGTATATAGCGGCCCACTTCCAACGGAGCAATGGCATCGAATTTAGGCTGTAAGATCAACGTCGGCACTTTCACATTCGCCAATTCACTTCGAACATCCGAGTTGAAGGTCACTTCTGCAAACTGGCGCGCGATGACGGGATCATTTGAGCAGAGAATTTCTTCAAACTCTTGCGTCAATTCTGGACGATCTTCGTTCTGCATGACGACTGGAGCTAAATACTTCGCCCACTCTTTATAATTTATCTCCATCATGTCCAAAAGCTCGGCAATATCAGATTGATCAAATCCGCCATGATATCCTTCTTCGTTCATGTAATACGGTGAGGGCCCGATCATGACAATTTTTTCGATAAGCTCTGGACGTTCAATTGATGCTAGCATTCCGATCATGCTGCTGACCGAATGACCGACAAACAGAATATTTTCCAGTTGCAGCGCATCACAAACTTCCAATAAATCTTCCTTATACCCATGCAGCGAAGCGTAGCGCTCGAATGAATATTGCGATTTATCGCTTTTACCCGACCCCACATAATCAAATAATACGACACGGTATTTTTGTTCTAAAAAAGGTGTAATGCCTTTCCAAACCTGTTGATCACATCCAAATCCATGAGCGAATACCACGGTTTTTTCGCCCTTGCCAAACTGTCTTATATTATTGCGCTGCATTATTTGCTGATTCACACACAATTCCCCTTTTGTTTGGAGCTATTCTTTAGTTGTATTACTACTTGCTATCTTTCATAATAGCATCAATAACCAGAATAGAAATACCTTAAATCATTTAACCTATCACATGATATTATAACTACTTAAATAGACCCCATATCAGTTATATTATCCTAATTACTAAATGAAGGATAGCTGAATATCATTTAATGTTTATAAAAATGCGGAGTATGGGTACATTACTTCTAGCGTAATTTTCGGTCTTAAAGCGAGTCATACATTTAGGAGGAGTTCATCGTGGAGAAAAGGGAAAACAAGTTAATCGGTGCATTTGATGTTCAGGCAGAAGTCCTAAGTAAAATCACAGAATTGAAATCACAAGGTTATAGC
>JBFIXY010000277.1:0-2849 GCA_041605655.1 Planococcus sp. (in: firmicutes)
AATTACGCTGCCGCCAATCAATGAAGCTTCAGCTACAAACGGAATCGTCAAAATGGAGGTTCCAGGGTCAAATGGAACAGAGTATTTCTTGTTTGAAAACGTTCAGCAAAGAGGATTCAATCAAGGGTTGGGTCGTCAAGGCGAAGATTCACACGGATTGTTGGCATGGCATGTTGATGAAAATATCATCAATCTCTATCAAACTGCTGGATTCCGACCGAATAATGTAGAGAACTGGATGAACAAACGCTTTCAATATAACCAGTCTGTTACTACTGCTGACGGTACGAAGGTGACACATTACGGATTGTCTGTTCTGCAGGCGGACGGCAACTACGATTTGGAGAAAAAGGTTAACCGTGGAGATGCTGGAGATTTCTTTAAAACCGGCGATTCCATAACTCCTGTATCAAGTAATGTACATTCAGGTTCTTATTATTTCTGGAAAGGCAATAATACACAGCCTGCTGACACAGGAATCCACGTAACCAACATTAAAGAAAATAAAGATGGTTCGATAACAGCTAAATTCTTCTATAATTCAAATTCAAGCATTAAATAATAGGTATAAAAAAACTGGTATCCCGAATTTTTCGGGATACCAGTTTTTTAATTACAAAGGGTTCACTTTTTATCGGCTGCGTAATTTTGACAAAAGACGCAAGATTTCAAGGTATAACCAGATTAATGTAACAAGCAAACCGAATGCACCGTACCATTCAAAATACTTCGGTACGCGTTTATTGGCTGCGTTTTCGATGAAATCGAAATCCAGCACCAAATTCAATGCTGCGACAATGACAATTACTACGCTTATGCCAATTCCTAATGGCGTCGCTTCGTGCAAATGGGGGATATTGAAGCCGAAAAATCCACCGATAAATGAGATCAAGTAGACGATGAATATTCCGCCGGTAGCTGCAACAACACCGAGCCTGAAATTCTGGGTCACTTTGATAAAACCGGATTTATAAGCGAATAATAAGCTTAATAACACACCAATTGTCAAAAGCACGGCTTGGAAAACAATGCCTTCGTATTGGGCATTGTATTGGGCGGATATCGCGCCTATAAATAAGCCTTCTAACAAAGCATATATAGGAGCTGAAAATGGAGCGGCTTTTGGTATAAAGATTGTGATCAATGCGACAATAAGACCGCCGATTGCACCAACAAGCATGAACAAGAATGCGCTATCCGGATTGCTTTGGAATTGATTCCATGAAAAGACGAATGTAGCCAGAAGCAATAATAACAAGATAAATGTCTTATTAACAGTTCCTTGTATCGTCATGGTTTTGCCAGCAGTACTACCGCTGTACTTTGTAAACGAATCACTTTTTAAACTTGGGTTTCCACTTCTCAACGTTCTCACCTCTTCTAATAATTAACACATATACTAGTATATCTTTTACTTTCAATTTAAACAAAAATGAAATAGAGCTGACTTAAAATAAAGTACGACTCGATGATCAGGCAAAAAGATGAAAATTGAGTTAAAATGAAAAAAGACCGCTTTTCAGGAAAAGCAAGAAGTAGCAGGAGGCCATTTATGAACAGCTTTATCGTTATGCAAGGAGAAACATACCACGAAGAACAGCGCGCAGGTCATCTTTGGACGCCGCGTATAGATAAATCAGGGATGGTGCCCCATTCGTGGAAACGGATGATGGAGTTGCAAAAAGGGGACCATGTTTTTCATTATGTGAAAGGTTCTATTGTCGCAATCAGTTTAATAACTAAAGAATGCAGGAACGAAGTCATCCAAAACTCAATTGAAGCGTTTGTCGCTGAAGCGACCTATCATGAGCTGGATTTTCCACTTCCTGTTCGGGATTATTTTGATGCAATTCAACCGTTATTGCCATTGAAGTACGCAGCTTTTCAAGAAGATGCGAGCGGAAATTCAGGGTATTTATATCCGTGCAATGAAGAACTTGCGATGAAGCTTCTGGAGTATATCACAAGTTTGAATTTCTATGCAGTTGAAGAAGAGCAGCTTGAACTGGCAATTGAAGTAGTAAAAAGATCCGCGCACAATCCACTCAGAACAATGATTGCCGAAATGGAATTGGAGATAAAAGAGAAAGTTCGCCGCAGCAAAAAGCAATTCAGCTCGAACCTTCGACAAGCTTGGCAAAACGAATGTCCGCTATGCGGGATCGCCATCGATGCTGCACTGACTTCAAGCTATGCGAAACCTTGGAAAGATAGCACAGATGAGGAACGGCTTGACCCCCATAACGGCATCTTATTGTGTGCGAATCATGGTGCCTTGTTTACAGCAGGCTTAATCGCATTTACAGGGGGAGGGCAGCTGCATATTTCAAGCCGAATCCCCGAAGACCAGCACGCCACTTACGGACTCCGCAAAACAACGAAAGTTCCAGTCACGCCGGAACACGCACCTTATTTCCGCTGGCATAAACGGAATATTTATGTGGAGCCGAAAAAGCTTAGGTTGGCGAAATTGATTGACGGATTGAATGGGGAATAGATAAAAAGGGCATTCTATGATCTTTTTTATGCTCTTACTCGTTCAATTCCAAATTAAATTAATACCATAAAAAATGAGTTTCTTCTATATAATACAAGTTCAAAAAAAGAGCAGTTGAGAATGTCTCAACTGCTCTTTTATCTTGCCATTATTTGTTAGCCAAACCTTTTCCCATACCTTTTAGAAAACTCAAGCCAAACTTGATCGAGCGGTTGATGTCAGGATCGCCCAGAGACTTCATCAACTGGAAAATGCCGACTTTTTTATCGTTTTTACTTTCTTCTTCTGCTTCTTTTAAACCGTGGGCTACGCTTGAAGCGAGCTTTTCAGTAGTGGCAGGGTCGATCGCTGT
>JBFIXY010000278.1:0-2833 GCA_041605655.1 Planococcus sp. (in: firmicutes)
AAGCTTTGTGCTGAATGGCTTCGGTAAAACGGTCGGCCTTGTACAAATCGAAGAGCTCGGTGTTTTGGAGTCGCCTATCATGCTGACAAATACATTTAGTGTGGCAGCTGTTTTGCAAGGCACGATGGATTGGATGCTGCGGGAAAATCCCGCAATTGGCGATTCGACCAGTTCGCTTAATCTTGTAGTCGGCGAATGCAACGATAGCTATTTAAATTCGATGCGGCTTATGGCTGTGCGGCCAGAGCACGCCGGACAAACGATCAATGCTGCTACTACAGACTTTGCACAAGGTGCAGTCGGTGCGGGGAAAGGGATGATCTGCTACGGGGCTAAAGGCGGCATCGGATCCGCTTCACGCTTAGCGGAATTTGAAAACCAATTTTACACCGCTGGAGTTTTAGTGCTAAGTAATTTCGGCCGCAAAGAAGAAATCGCCATTGCGAATTGGCTGCCGGATTCCCCCACCCCTGACAAGCCGGACGGATCGGTCATTATTGTAATTGCTACCGACGCACCTCTCGACAACAGACAATTAAAGCGGTTGGCAAAACGCGCTGCAATCGGACTAGGGCGCACCGGAACTCATATCCATAATGGCAGCGGGGACATCATGATCGCATTTTCAAACGCTGAACGTATTCCTCACAAATCTTCGGACACGTTGAGAGAATCTAAGCTGCTGCGCGATGATCATCCCTTGATGGCAGAGCTGTTCCAAGGCGTTATCGAAGCAACCGAAGAAGCGGTCTATCAATCCATGTCTCACGCCGAAACAACGACTGGCCGCTTGGGAAGAACTGTGGAAAAAGCTCGTTTTTCGCAAGTTTTTTAAACTTTTACGATTCGCCGAACATGCAAAAAGCCGTTCCAATGACCGGAACGGCTTTTTTCTTCGTTTGTATAGCGAACACATTATTGAACCAAGTGATAAGCCGTACTGAACAATAAAATACCGCTCACTAACGTAGCACCTAAATACGATGCGGCTTCAAGCAAACGGCCATCTTCAAAGTCTTTGACCGCGTCGAGCGCCATTGTTGAAAACGTCGTAAATGCACCTAAAAATCCGGTCATCCAAAAGAGTGAAGAGTTGCCGCTGCCGACCAATAAACCAAGGGCAAATGAACCAATACTGTTCACCAACCAAGTTGCAAGCTTCGGTTGTCTCGCTCCGCGCTCTGTCAGCCAGTAAAATCCGTATCGGGCAAGTGCGCCAAAAAAGCCCCCAATCGCAATACCGATCATACGTCCGCCCCCTGTCTACCCATTTTCAAACCGATTGCTGCTGCAATTATAGAAAACACTGTCATAAAGAGAGCAAGCAATAATCCGCTGGTGAAGGAGCGCTCTATCAGCAGAAACCATTCAGCAGAAAAAGCGGAAAATGTGGTAAATGAACCGAGCAAGCCAGTAGATACAAACAATCGAAATGGAGCGGATTTCCCGTAGAAGCGTCCAGCGACAAAGCCAATCAGCAGACTGCCCAACAAATTTACTGTCCACAATCCGCCAAACGAACCGACCCCTTCATAAATGATAGCCCGAAGAACTGAGCCCACCATTCCTCCAAACCCGACTGCTAATAAATTCTTCAAACAAACCGACCCCACATCTTTTCTTTTCAGTATAACTTATCCATTAAACAAGCTTAAGGGAGAATCTTAAAACTCCCTTGCAATCGTCTTTTCTTCGACCCACCGGTTGAGACCCAATATTCGACTGCCGAGATAAACTGTCACGAACAACACCACCCAATATAAAAAGCCCACAAGCTGCGGGCTTATTGATGGATATCTTCTTCGCCAAGCACCATCTTCACTTTCGGCACTTGTTTTTTTTCAGTCAGCACATACAAGACGTCACCGACTTTCAATTTCGTAGTACCGGTCGGCATGACCAATTTCCCTGAACGAATGATGGCACTGATCAAGGTTTGTTTCGGCAAGCCGATCGTTTGTACAAGTTGCCCTGCGAACGGCGACTTGTCGGTCAATTCCACCTCCAGCATTTCCGCGTTCGCCTTGTCCATTGAAATCAGTTCCAGCGAGTGGATACGCTTTGGCTGCGGACGCCCGTTCAATGATAATTTATTAGCCATAAAGGGAATGGTCGACCCCTGGAGTAAAGCTGAAGTCAACACGATAAAGAAGACGATATTAAAGAACAAATAACTGTTTTCGACACCGGCAATCATAGGGAACGTCGCAAGTACGATTGGCACCGCTCCTCGCAGTCCGGCCCATGATAAGAATAATTTCTCATTCAACGTATAGTCGAAGAACGCTGTTGATATGAAGACCGCAATAGGGCGCGCGATTAAAATCAGCACAAATGATAATACCAAGCCTTTCCACATCAAGTCCCAGTCCAGCAGCTGACTTGGAAATACAAGCAAACCCAAGAGCACGAACATGACGATTTGCATCAGCCACGCCACACCTTCATGAAAGCTGATGATCGAATAACTTTGTGTCAATTGTCGGGTTCCGAGGACCAATGCCGCCAAATACACTGCCAACAACCCGCTGCCTTGCATCAATGCTGTAACGCTATAGATGAATATTGCAAACCCCGCCGACAACACCGCATACAAGCCAGAAGCGTCCAGTCTAATACGGTTTAATGTCCAAGAAGCTAAGTAACCTAAAAGAACGCCAAACACAGCTCCTAGTCCCATCTCCAACACAAAACTGCCGACCATCGACATTACAGAGGCTTCCGGCAACATGATTAATTGGATAAATGCAATTGTCAAAAACATTGCCATCGGATCGTTGGTGCCCGATTCGGCTTCGAGAGTTGAAGAAATTTTGGAATTGACGTTTTGGCC
>JBFIXY010000279.1:0-2824 GCA_041605655.1 Planococcus sp. (in: firmicutes)
CTTTTCGAGTTCGTATGATTGCTCGGACTTTGCGCGTGCGCGCTCTGTTTCTTCCATAAATGCAGCGTCTTTCAAGTCTTTCTCTTTTCTCGATTCCGCTGTGGAAATTTGGCGTTTGTATTCTTCTTCTTTTGCTTCCTGGTCGGTTTGCGCACGGTGAATCCGCGTTTCACGCTCCGTGTTCGCTTCCGCGATTTCAGCAAGCTTGCGCACTTCCGCAATCCGCGGACGCCCCAAGTTCTCCAGATAGCCATTGTTTTCGTCGGCATCACGCAAATCGGTCAACCCAAGTGACGTAATTTTAAAGCCCATCAAGTCGAGTTGCTTTTGCGCGACTTCTTGCACGTCGGTGTTGAATTTTTCACGGTCGCTATTGATGTCTTCTACGGTCATCTTCGACAAAATCGCACGTAAATTCGAGCCGAGCACTTCGATGATTTCCGTTTCGATTTCTTCTTGCTTCTTGCCTAAAAATTGCTCCGCGTAATTGGCGATGCCGTTCAGCGTATCCGCCACTTTCACCATTGCGACGGCATCCGCGACAATCGGCACACCGGCATTCGTGTAGACGCGTGGTGTTGATAATTTCAACTGAAACGACGTCAAGCTGACCGGCGTCGACGTTTGGAAGCGTCTCAGCAAGTAACCGCCGCCTCGGATGATTTTCATCGAGCGCCCTTCGTCGTCGGTGAAGATGTTCGTGTCTTTGGTCGGGTCCCCTAGTTTCGGCCCGGTGATGATTAATGCTTCATTGGATTTGGCCGTGCGGTACCGAATTTTCATCCAGAAAAAATATCCGACGCCTGCGATGGCTGCGACGATCAGCAGCGCAATAATAACTGAAATAACACCTAACGATTCCAACATTGCGTTCCCCTCCCCTTATGAATAAATGCGTTTCTTGTCATACGCCATCCCCCGGTTCTCGTTATGTACTGCATCGTGCATGAGTTGGTGGCCTATAGTATATATACGGATGAGTTGTCCAAATGTTTCAAAAAAGGTATTGTTTTACAGTAAGTAATTTATTATTTTATTAACGGCTGTGTATTTTTTGAAAAGGAGGTCGGATCATGTCTGGAGATTGGTTCTTCATATTGCCTATGTTGTCCATCTTATTCTCGCTATTGCTCCCTGCTGTAGGATTTTATGTGCTATTTCTTTTTTACAAACAAGGCAGAGAGCGCAATGCTTATTTGAAGGAAGTCGTGGAAGAATTAAGGAAGAAGTCGCTTTAGATTTCTTCAGAGCTATCCATGTATAAACTGCAGTCAAACGACTGCAGTTTTTTCTTATTGTTGGTTCTGGAGTGGAAGACGCTCTATTGTGTGAGAATTAAGCTTTCAACATTAAAGTCTACATAAAAAAAAGCGCCCCATTAAAGGCGCGCGATAACTACCTATCATCATTTGAAAATCTCTTTCACTTTCCCAGCCACGAACGCTTCGTCTTTCACATCTTCAATGCGCAGCGCAAGCACGTACGGCGCGTCTTTTGTCGGATAGCCGACGAAGAGGCCGTGTTTTTTGCCTTTTGATGTGGTGACGCTGAGCGAGCCGGTGAAGCCTTCGATCGATTCGCTCATTGCGGCTGCAAGCGGCTCGATGTTCGCCTCGCTGATGATGTTGTCTTTCCACACTTTCGGTTTTCCGCCTGCTAAAAGAGTCGGCTCATAGATCGAACCGCTGTTCAGGAAAGCGGTGTACATGGCGGCGAGATGCAGGATGTTCGTCTGCACATGGCCTGCTTCACCCGGCACCCCGTCTTTCGACAATGTCGATTGAGTGAGATCCATGCTGAACGGCATCGCTTCACCGAAGCCCAAGCCCGCTAAGCGCTTGGCGAATGCGTCTGCACCTTGGGCTTTGAGTTGCGCGGCATAAAGGTTATGGACACTCTTTTCCAAGGATTTAGCTGTCGAATCTGAATCTACCGTCTTCGCTTCGAGTCCCGTTGCAGCGACGAGTGGATTCAGCGCCTCGCCTGGCATGTACGATGCGGCGAAACGGTTAAAGAACACGAGGCGCGGATCGTTTGCAAGCTTCCGGTAACGGCTTTGGGCAATGTTCGGAATGAAAATATTCGGATCGTACCCTGGTGTACTGACGAGCGCCAGCACTTCGCCGGTTTTCGGGTCGATTGCAGCGGCTGCGCCAGACTTGCCGTCAAATGCAGTATAAATGCGGTTTTGCAGATCGGCATCGATGCTCAGTTTCAACGCTTCGCCTTGTGCCGCGTCGCGTTGCGATGCAGTGACCACTTCACCGCCGTTCGCTTTTTCAATGAGGATGCGGCCAGCCGTAACGCCGCGCAATTCGGTTTCGAAAATCTCCTCTAAGCCGCGGCGACCGATCATGTCATCGGTTTCGTAACCAGTGCCTTCGAGCTTTTTCAATTGATCGGCGGTAATCGGACCGACAAATCCGGATAGATGCGACAACGGTTCACCGAGTGGATAGCTGCGCAGCAATTTTTCCTTGCGCACCGTCCCTGTAATGGTGAACAGCTGATCCAGCACAGCTTGATCTTCTCGGATGATGCCGAGCGGTACGTAATAATGCGGACGCACCCAACTTTTTCCGAGCTTTTCTTTGATTTCGGCCGGGCTGCTGTCGATCAATGCCGAAACATCGGCAATTCGCTTGCGATCAAATTTCTCTGGAATGACGCCAATTTCGTAGGCTGCCGTGTTAACGGCAATGCCTTTTCCGTTGCGGTCGACGAGATCAGCACGCGGCGGCATTTCTTTGACCGCTGTGACTTTGTCGCCGCGTTCGAGTCCCGGCAAGATGAACGACGGATCCCATTCCACAAACCAATCCTC
>JBFIXY010000280.1:0-2817 GCA_041605655.1 Planococcus sp. (in: firmicutes)
GAGAATTTGAGTGATTTTCAACTTTCGGCCATCAGGATATCGAACATAGCCATTGTAATAACCGACCAATTGATGAATCTCGGATTTGATCAACTTCAACCCTGTTTTTGAATGGCGCTTGAAAAACGGGGTGAACGTCAAGTTGACATCATCAGAGAACTTCGTCTTGATAAACCAGGGTTCATTATAGTCCTCGTTATTGTAATGGAATAAAACATCTTCATGAATTTTCGTCATCTTACCATCAACAAAAAATGCATTCTCTGTCATTCCGGTGCCGTCCGTCCATTTGCCGCCGAAATTTAAACCAATTGTTTTGTCATCGGAACGCTGCGAAGCCATTGCCCAGTTCCATTCGGATTCACGAGGCCAGATGCCGCGACCATAATCAAGTACGGCAAAACTGTCATTCGCCTCAAATTCGTATGACCGGTTGCCAAGTTTCACAAACCCTGAAGTAGGGAGCGACAGATGTTTTCCAGTGAACTGGAAAGTTTGGCGGTTCCACGGAATGACGACATTGAGCGATTCGTAATCTTCGGGATGTTCGATTAGCAGAGAAGCTTCAAGTGATTCCCCATCAAATTCGTCGACTGTCACGACAATGCGAGTTTCGTTCTGATCGTACTTGAATTCAATGTTCATCTCCTCGTGGTGGAAATGGCTGGTATCAAGGACTTGGTTCGGCAATTTAATTTGTCGGGTGAATGGCATAATGACCGTTTTTTCATAAAAACGCTGTGTTTCGTAATTCAGGAAATAGACAAAGCACACTGTGGAATAATCCAAATGGCAAATAGTAGCTGAGAACATCACTTCTTCCCCGAAGACACACCAATAATTCCATTTTTTCTTGCGCATAAAGTTTTTACGAAGATTGCTGACTACCAGTGGTTGGCGTGCAAACCCTATGGCATTGGGATTTAATTGCCCTTTCGCATCACATAACATGACGTATTCTGTAATTTCGCGTTCTAGATGTTGCATTAAATCCACCTCACCTTCAACAAGCCTTGTAAATGTTACCACCATTGTAGCAGAATTTTCACAATATTGCCGTTAAAAGGGAATTAAAAACCCCGAATATCTAATAGATATTCGGGGGGCAGCTAGTTTTGTACAGGTTTTCTCCACAGTAACGCGATAGTACCTTCTCCAGCGTGGACGGCTAAGGATGAACTTAAATCCCCAACTAAAACCTTCGCTTCGGGCACGATTTTTAAAATGTCTTGTTTTAAGCTTTCCGCTTCCTCCAACACATGACCGTGCATAATTTGGAAAGTGTCGACGCCATATTTTTCATGATCTTCTTTCACGTGATCGAGCAAATACTGAATCGCTTTTTTATGGGAGCGGACTTTGTCGATTGGCACCAATTCACCTTCTGCGCTCAATTGGACAATCGGCTTCACTTTCAACAAGCTGCCGATGTAGTACTGAGCTCCACTCATGCGTCCGCCTTTATACAATTGAGTCAGGTTGCCGATTAAGATATAATTTCGCAGATTGTGGACTTCTTTTTGCAGCTGTTCAGCGATTTCCTCTGCCTCTAATCCTTGCTTCTGCAATTCCAAGCCGCGTTCAATCAAGCCGGTTAAGCCGTAAGATAACGCGAGCGAGTCAATGGCATAAACAGTAAAGCTGGTCATTTCTGCAGCTGCGGTAGACGATGCAATGGTACCGCTCAGCTTGGCGGAAGCGTGTACGGCAATCGCGCATTCATACTCTTCTTTTAACTTTTCATACAGCTCAGCAAATTTTCCGGCGGATGGTTGAGAAGTTTTCGGAAATTCATTTGCACTTTTGATGCGTGAATACAATTCTTCGTTCGTTAAATCGACGCCATCGTCGATAAATTCTTCATTGCCGAAATGGATGTTCAAAGGCACCATATACACATCTGGATGAGCTTTGAATTCTTCGGTAACAAATCCTGTTGAGTCTATGACCCAAGCAATCGGTTTTTTCATGGTTTACAACATCCCGTCATTAAAGTTTTTTGAATAAATAAACTATAACATGAATAGCTTTAAGGACAAAGTAAATTTATGAAAACGCTTCAAAACAACGTTTTAAATCAAAATAAAACTAATGAGTGAATAATATTTACATCTTTTTCATACGTGTGTTAAAGGATTCTTGTATATCCGGAATATGCTTGAATAAAATCAGCAACATGGCAGCGAGCAATGGCCAGAATTCAGGGAATTCACCGAACCAAACCATCGAGGCGGCATATGCGACAAAGCTGAAAAGCATCGTCAACGTTGCGCTTTTTACGAAAGGCAGAAAGAGTGCGAACACGAGAGCCATTATGAGAAAGAGAGATGGTGTAAGAAGCAGGGAAGCGCCGATAAATGTCGCGATGCCTTTGCCGCCGCGCCCCTTTAACCAAAAGGGAAATAGATGGCCGCAAATCGTTGCGAGCGCAGCTACAGCAATTACTTGAATTGCGAATCCAAAATAATGGCCAAGCCATATCACAAGACCCACTTTTGCAGCGTCGCCAAGGAACGTCAGTAAAAAAGCGGTTTTTCCGATAACGGCTCCTGCATTGCGCGCACCCAAATTGCCGCTAAGCGCTTGACGCAAGTCGACGCCTTTCCATTTTCCGACCCACCAAGCTGTCAGGAAGGTGCCGATAAAATACGATGCAATCCAATAAATGACCATTTTGAACCTCCAGAAACAGATAATTGTACCGATTTGATGAAACAGAGAACAAAAAAGCCTTCCCGTTCAGTAGGAAGGCCATGAGTCATGTTATAGCTTAGCAGCTTCAAACAAGTAATCGCTGATGACGCGAAGACCTTTATC
>JBFIXY010000281.1:0-2814 GCA_041605655.1 Planococcus sp. (in: firmicutes)
AAACGTCCCCGCACGCTGAAAATTCCTTCTGGGTGGCAATAGCTTTCGGTGTTCGTGAATTCCGTAAAAAATACATCCGGTCTTGCGGCTTCCGCCACTACATGACGAAACACCACATTCGTGACATCTTCCATCGGCGCTAATACATAAAACGGTCGTGGCAAATCACGCCAAAAATTCTCTTTCATACTCAATTTCCAATCCTTTCATTACGGGATGTCAGGTTGGTCCTGCATCCAAACATTCTAGTTGTCTCACTACATATTATTTTACACTGCTTTAAATAAAATCAAGATTTTCCTATTGAAATAACGCATATCTAGAGGATGTCCGACTTTCTCGACATCACTGCGTCATCAAGTTTACCATTTATTTGGATATACTTTCTTATACATCGAAAATACTTTCCGTTCTAGCTCAAATACTTTCTCTTGCAGCCGAAATACTTTCCGTCAGAGACAATTTACTATCCAAACGCTCTTTAGAAGCGACTTTTCTCTCTATCGACCATCAAAATGTCAATCAGTTCGGAAATGCCAGCACATCTTTTCTTAACCTTATACAGTTTACACGACTCGCGCAGCTGTGGAAAGAGGAGCGCTTTAAATGAAGGTGCATCTGCGCGAGCAAGTATCATTTTGTCACTTTTCGGCAACAATTTAGGAATGCAACACCGCAAAAAACGCCAACTCTGCAGAAGAGAGCCGGCGTTTTAGCTGTTGAATTGGAATTACATTAATATTTTCAAGTACGAAGACTCGTTTCAAGTTCCTCGGATTCAAAAAACATAAATGTATTTTTCCCTGCTGTTTTTGCACGGTATAAAGCTTCGTCTGCACTTTTTAACAATGTGCTCAACTTGGTTTTATTCCCCGCTGGATATGCGGCGATGCCGATGCTTGCAGAGAGGTCGTATTCGCCATCCCATGCACTTAACGTAGCAAGTAATTGTTCGGCCCGCTCACTCATTTCCTCTTTGCTCAACAGATGGGAGAAGTTGATGATGAATTCATCTCCACCCAACCGCACCGCAAAAGCATCGTTATGCTGCTTCACAAAGTATTGAAGCTTTTGGGCAACTTCTTTCAATACAAGATCCCCTGTATCGTGTCCGTGCACATCATTCACTTTTTTAAAGCCATCCAAATCCAGAAAGAACAAGACGCCGCCTGTTTCGAAAGGCTCATCAAAAAAATTGGATAAATGGTGTCGGTTGTAAAGATCGGTCAATTCATCTCGGTAAGCGCAGCGCTCGAGCTCTAAATAATAAGAAAACATCCGGACAATCCGCTGGAGCAAATGGATGCTTTTCTCGTCATATTGGCTTTTTTCATGATGCACCACGCACAACGTTCCAAATTGTTCTCCGTTCACATGAGAAATAGGAAGTCCCAAATAAGACTTGATATTCGCTTCTTCAAGTCTATTCCGCAACTCTGCCGAATCAATCTCTTCTTGAATGTTCTCGTAAATCAATGGTTGCTGTTTATCAAAATCAATTCGTTGGCACACAGTTTCGTTCAGGTTGATGACCATCCCTTCTTTCACAAGAACCCCGGAATCCGCGTGTGAAAGCTTTAAGATAATTTGCTGTTTATCATTGACAGATGTTAAATAGATTAATTGCTCGGGCAAGATTTCTTTGGCCAGATCAAGTACATCCTTAGCCAGTTCGTCGAAATTCTTATACCTTTTCACTTCTTGCAATGTTGTCACCATTCAGCACCTCAATTAATATCAGATTTAAATTAAAGTTTAGCATAGATGCCTACTAGCCGTTCAGCTTTTTTGCAAAAATCCGTCTCCGTTAATATGCATTGGTCCTTAAAGGGAGCCCCTTCCCTTTAGACAAATAAACCCCGAATGAATGCACTGTTCAATGTGCGTCCATTCGAGGTTCAACTGATGGTCAATTCTTCAATTTAAAACTAATAACGAACCCAACTCAAGCCAGTCGTTCCGTCGCCAGCGTGGACCGCTACACAAACACTCAGCGCCACAACTTCAACTTTCAAATCCGGAAACTCTTGCAATAACTCGTTCATCCAGATTTCAGAATCCGGCACGTTATTGCAGTGAATCACAGCCACTTCCGGTACAGACCCTTTAGCCATATCTTCGCGAAGCAACGCGGTTACATGATCTTTGGCTCGCTTATTGGTCCGGACTTTCTCCATCATGACCGTTTTCCCATCTTCGAAACCGATGACCAATTTAATGTTCAGTAAATTGCTGATAAATGTCTGCGTTCCGGAAACGCGTCCGCTTTTATGCAATTGGTTAAGGCTAGCGGGAATAAAGGACAATCTCGATTTTCCGGCCATTTCATTTATGGCGGCTACCACTTCTTCCACTTCTTTTCCTTCTGCGAGCATTGCATTGCCGGTTTCGATCATTTTCACCATTGGAAAAGAGCCGATTTTCGAATCAATCGGGTAGACTTTGAAATCAGTCATTTCAGCAGCGGTTTGAGCCGTTTCAAACGTCCCCGAAAGTCCGCTTGATAAATGCACCGCGATCGCAAAATCGTAGCCTTCTTGCTGCAGTTTCTCGTATAACGCGAGCATCTCGCCAATTGCCGGTTGTGATGTTTTCGGCGACACTTTCGCTTCTTGTAATTTATCGTAAAACTCATCTTGAGTCAGATCAACCGACTCTCGATAAGATCCCTCTGAAAAAACCACACTCAGTGGCAGAACATGTACGTCGTGTTTTTGGATGAATTCATCATCAAGTTGTGCAGCTGTATCCGTGATCCACGCTATCTTTTTCATCAATAATTCTCCTCTAGGTACAAATTTCATGTTGGAGCCA
>JBFIXY010000282.1:0-2799 GCA_041605655.1 Planococcus sp. (in: firmicutes)
CCTAGACATCGAACTCAGCGTCGGACGCACGGGCGTGGTCACACCTACCGCGATTCTTGATCCGGTATCGGTGGCAGGTACGACGGTTCAACGAGCTTCGCTGCATAACGAAGACTTGATTAAAGAAAAGGATATTCGCATCGGTGATAAAGTGATCATCCGTAAAGCGGGGGATATTATTCCGGAAGTTGGCTCTGCTTTAATAGACCAACGTACGGGAAATGAAGAACCGTTTGAAATGCCGACAACTTGTCCTGCTTGTGATAGCGAGCTTGTTCGGATTGAAGGCGAAGTCGCGCTGCGCTGCGTCAATCCGCAATGCCCCGCTCAAATCACAGAAGGCTTGATCCATTTCGTATCGCGCAATGCGATGAACATAGATGGATTGGGGGAAAAAGTGATTGAACAATTGTATCGTGAAGGCTTGATCGCTGATTTCTCCGATTTATACAAATTAACGAAAGATCAATTGCTGAATTTGGACCGCATGGGCGAGAAATCGGCATCGAACCTAATTGCGGCAATTGACGCTTCGCGCAGCAATTCCATGGAACGCTTATTGTTCGGCCTCGGCATCCGCCACGTTGGTGAGCGAGGTGCGCGCATCTTGTCCGAGCATTTTGGTTCGATGGAAAAGCTGATGGAGGCTGGAAAAGAAGAATTGGTGGAAATCCACGAAATCGGTGAAAAAATGGCGGATTCAATCGTCGCGTATTTTGATGCTGAAGAAGTTCAACGATTAATGGAACGTTTTGCAGAAGCGAACGTCAATTTAACGTATACAGGAACACGCGTCATTGTTGAAGCGGGATCGAATGCATTCGCTGGCAAGAAAATAGTGCTGACTGGGAAACTTGAACAGTTGACGCGTGGCGAAGCGCAGGAACGCATCGTCGCTCTTGGCGGAAAAGTGTCCGGCAGCGTCAGCAAAAAGACCGATTTGGTCATTGCCGGGGAAGAAGCCGGTTCGAAGCTTGAGAAAGCATTGGAACTGAAGGTAAATGTCTGGGACGAAGAACGCCTCTTGGAAGAATTGAATAAATGAGGAGATTTTAAAAATGAAACGCATTTTGTGGGTACCGGTCAGCATGTTATTGCTGGCAGGCTGTGTACCTTCTGCTTCCGATGAAGCAGAAGTACTGAATACAGAAGAACAAGCAGAAACAGCAATTATTCCAAGCATGCAGCTCGATGACCGTTATTATCGGACATTGCTGCCTTATAAACAAAGTGCAACCCGTGGAACGATCATCAACCGGCTGAATTCCCGTTATGACATCGAAGAGGCGGAAGATGGCTTGTTGCGATTATCACAACGCCAGTTTTCACCGGATGATTATTTTTTTCAAGAAGGCCAAAAAATCACGAGTGAAGATGCCAGTGCTTGGTTAAACCGTGAAAGCGAAGATAATCCATTAGGGCTAAATGCGGCCGACACGCTAAATGAAAAACAGAAAAAAGACGGGGAGCGGCCAGCTCCTGAAATTTTGGCGCACATCGTGGAACAGAATTATTTGGTGAAAACCGATAAAGAAACCATTCGCCTTGGCGGGGTTTCGATTGGACTTGCTTTGAATTCAATTTATTATAATTCTGTGGACGGTGTGTCTTATGAAGAATCCATTTCACAAAAAGAATTGGACAAAGAAGGAAAACGCATGGCTGCTGCTATTATTCAGCGATTGCGCGAAAAAGAAGGCATGAAAGACATACCGATTACGGTTGGCTTATTCAAACAAGGCAGCCGCGGGTCAATCGCACCGGGGACTTATTTTGCATACGGAGTCGCGCCTAAAGGGGAAAATGATGTGGCGAACTGGACGCCGGTCAAAGAAGAGTACGTCATTTTTCCAACTTCAGGATCAGGAGATAAATACCGCGATGTTGATACATCATTCCGGAACTTCAAAATGGATGTAGAGGAGTATTTCTCTAATTTCACGAGTGTAATCGGAACAGGCTTTTATCAGGATGATCAATTACGCAGATTGAAAGTGGATATTCCCGTGCAATTCTATGGCTCTGCAGAAATAATCGGCTTTACACAATACTTGACTGGGCTAGTGCTTGAGCATTTTCCAGAGAATATTGAAGTGGAAGTCAGCGTGACGTCGACAAACGGTCCGGAAGCACTTGTCTTGAGAAAAGCGGGACAAACCGAGCCGATTGTTCACATTTATGATTAATTTGTACTGGAACGGGGGCAGCCATGCGGCTGTCCCTATTCATTGTTTTAGAAAAATGGTATGATATAGCGTATGTTTACTGAATCCGGAGGTGTAGAGAAATGGCGAAAATGACAAAAGAAGAAGTGATCGAAGTAGCGCATTTGGCGCGTTTGGCGATTACTGATGAAGAAGCGACACATTTTGCAGATCAATTGGAGGCCATCACGAATGCGATGGAATTGCTTAGCGAATTGGATACGGAAAACGTAGTACCGACAACACATGTTTTGCCGATGGTTAACGTATTACGCGAAGACAAAGCGGAAGCTGGCTTAGACCGTGAATTGGTATTGAAAAACGTAAAAGAACACGAAGCCGGTCAAATCAAAGTTCCAACTATTCTAGATTGATTGTGAGGAGGGTGAAAAATGGGCTTAGCAGATAAAACCGCAGCGGAGCTGCAGGAAATGATACATACAAAAGAAACGACGATTGTGGAAATAGCTGAAAAAGCGTTCGATCGTATTGCAGCAGTGGATTCAAAAGTCGATGCTTTTTTAGCACTCGATAAAGAAGGTGCATTGAAAAAAGCTGCACAATTGGATGACATGCCAATGAACGAGCGGGGGCC
>JBFIXY010000283.1:0-2777 GCA_041605655.1 Planococcus sp. (in: firmicutes)
ATTTCCATATGAGCGCCTCCGATGCTGATTTCAATAATCGTTAATTAATTTAAATACCATTATTACTATACCAGTCCTTCGGCTTTTAAGGCACCTGAAATTACTTACACACAGCTTTATTCGACGGTTCCACAGCTGAAGATTTTTTCAATCTGCACCAATCTATTTGTATCCCGCTGTTAAATGTGGTTAACTGTAACGAGACAAAACGAAGAGGAGTTTTTCCTATAATGATTAAGAAAATGAAATTCATATTTGCGCCCCTGCTGTTAACAGCCGTGCTTGGTGCATGTTCAGATAATGAAGAAACTAAACCAAAAGAAGATTCGAGGCCAGCGACAGAAGAACAGGCAACTGCCGAACAAGAAACGCAACTTGACTTGCCTCCTGAAGACGAAGTGGTTGTCGTGGTAAACGACGAAGAAGTATTAGGGAACGTGTACAATAGCGTGGCACGCCAGCTAGAAAGCTCAATGGCAACACAAGGCACTGATGTGACAGAAGAAGAAAATGCCAAAGCACTCAAGGACCAAGCGATCAACGTCATCGTTGGCAATAAATTGATTTTGCAGGATGCTGCTGCGAAAGGTCATGAAGCCGACGATACTGTCGTAAAAGAACGCCTTGAAGAGTTGAAAGGCCAATTTGAAAGTGAAGACGCTATGAACGAGGCACTTGAACAAAGCGGATTTACATTAGAAGACATTGAAGAACAACTTCGCGAACAGATAACCTATGAAACATATGTAACTAAGGAATTGAATACTGAGGAAATTACAGAAGAGGAATTGAAGGAAGCATACGAACAATTCACATCGACCTCTAAAGAAGAAGCGCCACCTTTTGAGGAAGTAGAGCCGATGATTCGCCAGTCGCTCGAACAACAAAAATCACAAGAAGCGGTAGCTAAACAGATCGAAGAGTTGAAAAAAGACGCTGAAATTGACGTGAAAATTTAAATGCGAAATCCCCTCGGCCAAGTTGACCGAGGGGATTTTTTTACTACTTTTATAATTTTTCTTTGCAGAACGCAAGAACTTCTTGCTCCTCGTCTTCTTCAAGACCGAATTCCAAAATTTCTTTGGAAAGTTTGTCTACGAAATTATAATGTGCAATGCGTGCGCCGTTGTCGTCAACCGCCAAAATCACTCGCAGTTCAAGGCCACCCGCCGTGTATAATTCGTCGTCTTCTTCCACTTCAACATCCAGCAAAAATTCATACCGGTTCCCTTCCATGATGCCGGTCGGGTCTTGTATCGCGTGAAAACTAAAATTTGTAATATCCAATTCTAACACCTCCATTCCCTTATTTTAGCCTGTCTGCACTTTTTTGGATAGCTTAAGTAGAAAACAAGGGTTCAAAGCTTTTCACTACTGTTCCACAAATCCTTCGTTTAATCTGCTGAGCTAAGGGAATACTAAGAAAAGACACAGACATATAAAGGAGTGGAACACAGATGAAAGTATTGGTAATTGGAGCGAACGGCCAAGTAGGTCAACACATTATCAAAGAATTATCCGACTCTTCCCACGAAGCGATTGCGCTAGTGCGAAAAGAAGAACAAGTGGAACACCTAAAAGAGCTAGGAGCAAATGAGGTAGTTATCGGTGACTTGGAAGAAGATTTCAGTTCAGCATTCGATCATGCAGATGCCGTTATTTTCGCAGCAGGATCAGGTCCTTCAACAGGCGCTGATAAAACGCTGACTATCGACTTGTGGGGTGCTGCAAAAGCAGCTAAATATGCAGCGGATAAAGGCGTGAAGCGTTTTGTTCAGCTTGGCTCGATCGGTTCTGCAGATCCGGATTCCGGCGGCGAAAAAATGAAACCGTATTTAGTAGCTAAACGCGCAGCGGACGACCTTCTTCAGACAACGAATCTCGATTATACAATTGTTCGTCCCGGCCCGCTTTCAGATGAAGAAAAAACCGAACAGATTGAAGTGACAAAAGAAAGCTTCACATCGATTGGTGATCGATCAATTCCACGTGCAGACGTTGCGCATATTCTTGTAGATGTGCTAGAACGCCCCAACACGTATCATAAAACATTCGAGGTGCTTCAAGGCAGCAACGCAGCAAGCGCAGAACTCGATACCCTCTAGCTTCTACTGTCACTGGCGCAGAAAAGAGCCCATGGATTTTTGCGCCTTTTTGTGGTAGTATAAGCAATACGATAATTAGAGGACGTGATAAGCATGATTAATATTCAACCACCAAAGGCGGATGTGACAATTACACAACGCAAACAAGAAATCACTGGCGACGAGGCCGTCATTAAACCGCTTTACGGGTTTATCGACCTGCATGATATTCCGCGCGATAAAGGCGGCATTATCCAGTTCTTTAACCACAGCGGAGAGCTATTGTTTGTCGGGAAAGCCCGCAAACTTCGCCAGCGCGTGAAAAAGCATTTTGAAGACAACGTATCGCCGCTAAAAAACCACCGCGAAGAAGTTTATCGCATCACGGTTTCCATCATTGAAGACCCGATGGAGCGCGACATTTACGAAACTTACTTGATCAACACTCAAAAGGCGAAATACAACGTCGATAAAGTGTTTTATCAAGAGCAATAGTATAGTTCAACCCCCAGCATCCGTTCATATGATGCTGGGGGTTTTGTTTTGATCGGCTTAACTAACCATTCGACTAATACAATCCTTAACCTTCCAGTCGTTTCTCAAAATAGTGCTGGCTATGCCCTTCCGGATGATTGTGAAGCACGCCGAATACTTGAAACCCTTGTTTTTTATAAAATTCCGGTGCCTGAAAGC
>JBFIXY010000284.1:0-2718 GCA_041605655.1 Planococcus sp. (in: firmicutes)
GGGCAATTGGGCGCCTTGGTAAAATCCGAAATTGATGTGGTTTTTTGCAGGCTGCAGATAACATACGAGTCCGTCATGCGAATAGCTCGGTTTGGACCATTTGATTTCTTCAGATATTTGGTCTGAAGCTTCGAAAATCAGCTCCCGCAAATGGCGTGCCAGTTTTTGTACAGGTTCTTCCAAGCCGTCAAAAAACGGATCGGCCAATGGATTATGCAGCTCTTTCAAAAGAATCGCCCCTTTAATTCATATTGGATGGAACTAGTAAAAAAAGCATATGCAACAGACAGGTCCATTCTGTTCATCTCCAATCTTACGCTTAAATACAAAAAATGAACACCGTAAAAAAGGACATGGTAGTGCTTTATTTACAAAAAATGGATTGATATTTCTACATGTTCCTACAATGTACGATAATAATTACAAAAGTAAGTGGTTTATTAGCAACATATGCCCAAATTCGTAATAAATACCGATACACAGATTTTTGATTTCATGGTAAAATACATAGATAAATATTGTAAATTTTAGGTAATTTTTTAATTTCATGAACGACGAAGTTATTGTCGAGAGAGTTGTAAGAATAGGGAGTGATTACATGCAAAAAGAACAGACAAGATATTCGCGACTTGCGCAAATTACGAGACTGATCAACACGAAATTGGAGCTTCGGGAAGTGCTGGAACACGTGACAGCAGCGATATCGGAAGAAATTGTCCAATGCGATTCGGTTGGGATCTATTTGCCTGAAAGCAACGGCGATTACCGTGGGTATGTTGGAAAACCGAAATACATCAATGGTATGACGCTTGATATGCATGTGATTGATATGGAATTTGATTTGTTGGCGAAGGAAGTTGTGGAAACGAAGAAGTCCATCTACATTCCAGACACTTCAAAAGATGCACGACCGGATCCGCGCGCGGTTGCCGGCTTCAAGATTAAATCATTATTGGTGCTGCCGATTACGTATGAAGACGAATTGTTCGGTTTAGTATTCTTATTTGATTATGGGATTCCAATGGATTTGCAGGAAGATGAGATTCAGACGGTCGAAGCTTATGTCAATATGGCGGGTGTTGCGATTCGCAACGCAACCAATTTAACGCGCAAAGAAAACTTGATCACAGAAAAGCAATTGCTATTGGATCTTACCCGTGAATTGTCAATGTGCGCGACGATGCAGGAATGTTTGGACACAAGTTTCGCCTATATCGCCAAAGTACTCGAGAATGGAAACGTGGCAGTCCATTTGCTCGATCCATTAGCGAGCAAGCGCATTAAACCCACTAACCTAAGTCGTGAAAGTGATTATACGGAAGAAGAGTGGCTTGAAATACACAAAAAGCAAGTAGTAGATGAAACAAACGATCTTGTCTTGCAAGAAGTGATAAGAACAAAAAAAATGCTGCTTATTCCGGATGTTTTTTCGGATCACCGGCCCAACCATGATGTGTGTAGGAATTTCGGAATTAAAGGAATGTTAATGCTGCCGCTTGTCGCGATGGGCAAAGTATTGGGCACATTGGCAGTTGTGGAGTTGCAGAAAGAAAAAATGGCATTAGATGATGCGGACATGCACTTGGCACAATCGATAGCGGATGCGACTGCATCAACTTTGTCGAATTTATTGTACATGGAAAAACAGGAAATGATTATTGAAGAGCGCACGTCAGAAATTCGCATCAAGAACAACGAATTGGAAAAAGTGGTCTCAGAACTTGAAACCTTGAGCCGTGAAAAAATGCTTCTCTTAAACTCTGCGGGCGAAGGGATTTTTGGCATCGATCTGCAAGGAGAGATTACGTTTTGCAACCCGGCAAGTGCGGCTATGCTCGGCTACGAGAAAGATGAACTGATCGGGAAATCCCATCATGTGATTTTTGGAGAAGTCGAAGCGGCTGATGATGCTGCAGCGGAGTGGAAAAAGAGTCAGCAATTCATCAAGAAAAATGGTGAACGTTTTTATGTGGAATGCGACATCGCCGAAATTAAAGAAGGCAAAGCAGTGCTCGGGGAAGTTGTGACGTTCAAGGACATCACGGAACGCAAGCAGCTTGAAGAGGAAATTCGCTACTTGGCTTATTACGACAATTTGACGGATTTGCCGAACCGGGTGCTGTTAAATGATCGATTGAATCTTGCGCTTAATGATGCGCGGGAAAAAGATGAAAAAATGGCCATTCTGTACTTAGACCTTGATCGCTTTAAAATGATTAACGACAGTTACGGCCATAGTTATGGCGATCTATTGTTGAAGGAAGCGGCAGAAAGGCTGAAAGCGAGCATTCCTTCAAATGCCATCATCTCCAGACAAGGTGGAGATGAGTTCACGATTATTTTAAGAGATGTTAAAAGTCAACGTGATGTTCTAAGAGCTTTAGAGCATGTCATGGGTGCATTCGCCGATCCGTTCCTTTTAAAAGGCCATGAAATTTTCATCAAAACAAGCATTGGGATCAGTTTGTTCCCGCAAGACGGCGATACTGCTGAAACACTCATCAAACACGCCGATGCTGCAATGTACAAGTCGAAAGAAAAGTCCGGCACGCATTATCATTTCTTTGTGAATGAGATGAACGACCGTCATATGACGAGCATCAAGCTGGAAAATTCACTATACAAAGCATTGCGCAACAAAGAACTGGAAGTTTTTTACCAGCCTCAAATTGATGGAGCTACAGAAAAAATCTTCGGTGCAGAAGCGCTGCTCAGAGA
>JBFIXY010000285.1:0-2667 GCA_041605655.1 Planococcus sp. (in: firmicutes)
CATAGATTACAGACCGTACTTATCAAACCATTGATAGTCAAAGACCAGGAATTGCATGTCTCATTGAGCATCGGCATCGCCATTTATCCAAAAGACGGCAACACTGCAAGTGAATTATTGAAAAATGCAGATAGCGCCATGTACAGTGCAAAGGCAAAAGGTAAAAACAATTACCAGTTCTTCTCGGATGACCTGGCGTTTACGGCTTCTCGAAAAGTAGCCTTGGAAAATGACTTGCGCCGCGCCATCACAAACGAAGAATTCACGCTCCATTATCAACCGCAAATTCAACTTGAGACCGGTGAAATCATCGGCATGGAGGCATTGATTCGCTGGCAAAAAGCAGACGGAAGTATTATTTCGCCTGGCGAATTCATCCCGCTGGCAGAAGAAACGCGTTTGATCCTTCCTATAGGTGAATGGGTGCTTTACACTGCTTGTGAACAAGCTAAAAAATGGCATGACGCAGGCCACTCCCACCTAAAGCTTGCTGTAAATTTGTCGCCTCTTCAATTCCTGCAGGACGATTTAATGGACATGGTCTCACAAGCATTGGATAAAACCGGTTTTTCCGCGTCTTCGCTGGAATTGGAAATTACCGAAAGCGTCGCTGTCGATGACGCTGAAAAAGCCATTAACCGGATGTGTGCGTTGAGAGAAATGGGTGTCCAAATTGCCATCGACGATTTCGGGACCGGCTACTCGTCGCTGCAATACTTGAAACGCTTTCCGCTCAACAATTTAAAAATCGCGCAGCCATTTGTCCAAGATATGGCGACAAACCCTCGCAACAAAGCACTTGTCGAAGCCATGGTCTTTATCGCACATAGCTTGAACATGTCGGTGATTGCTGAAGGGGTGGAAACGATCGAGCAGCTGGCGCTATTGAAAGAGCTCGGATGCGACGAAATTCAAGGTTATCTCTACAGTCGCCCGCTGCCGAACGAAAAGTTTTCAGAACTTCTGGAAATCGGTTTGCCTGCTATGAAGTTGGTGTAGCAGGTTTTCACTAGATTTTTTGGCTACTTGATACAACTAGCTATTTTCAGATGACGTCGGCATGACCGGCGTCATCTTTTTTTGCGGTCCATCATTTGTATGATTTTTTCAGATTTAACTTAATCCTTGAAACTTTCTCCCCTCATATCAGCTCTAACAATTGAAAGGAGCTACTCACTTGAAAAATATACACTTAGTAAATAAAGCCATCAAAGGCGATGAAGAAGCGTTTGAAACACTCATCAAAAATGAAAGCGAGAAATTGTATCGGACAGCTTTTCTTTACGTGCAAAACAAAGAAGATGCTTTAGATGTCGTACAAGAAACGGTGTACAAAGCGTTTGTCTCCATAAGAAAAGTAAAGAACCCTGAATATTTCTCTACTTGGTTGACTCGAATTTTAATTCATACGGCTTTTGCTTTGCTCAAAAAGCAGCAGCGCCACCTTTCTTTAGATCTCGTGAACGAGGTTTCGGAAGAAAAGCCTAAAGACAGTGCTGAAAATCTTGATGTAATGGAAGCTTTAACTTTGTTGAACGAAAACTACCGCACCGCCATTATCTTATTTTATTATCAAGACCTCTCTATCCGCTCCATCGCAATAACAATGGACAAGCCTGAGAACACAGTAAAAACGTATTTACGAAGAGCTAAAGTCGAACTAAAAGCCATCATTGAAGGAGGCACACACGATGAACAAAGAGCGTATTGAACGAGAGATCAACAACATTGAAATCCCACGCGAGGAACTTTTCGCCTCAATTGATAAAGGAATAAACAAAGGCAAAAAAGAAAAACGACAACACCGCATAAAGTCTTTCAAAGTTTTCGGGGCTGTTTCATCAATAGCCGCTTCAGCTTTACTGGCTTCAGGTCTAATTTTCACACCTGTATCGAATGTTCTCGCCGCTATGCCTCTTATTGGTTCCATCTATGAAAAAATTGGATTGTCGATCGGACAAGATTTGGAAGACGGTCAGTTGCTCATGGAGATGAATCAAACAGCGTCTAATAATGGCGTTCACGTCACCTTAACAAGCGCTTATTTCGAAGGAAATATCATTGGTGTATCGTTTATGATGGAAGGAGAAGCAGTTTCAACGGAATCGATCGAAAGTGCTGGACCTGAAGTTGGATATAGTGTGGAGCTGTTTGATGGTGTAGAACAGGAACAATGGTCCTCGTCAAATACCGGCTTAACGCAAACCGAAAACGGCTTTACGGCAGGCATTGAGTTTTACAACCCGAATCCCAACTTGACGGAAATCGATACGCTGCCTATTACGTTCACTTCCATAGCCGGCGTTCAAGGGACATGGTCATTCACCGTTCCCCTTCAGCAAATCCCAGCCCAAACTTTTGCAGTCGAAGGTCAGAGTGTTGCGGAAAACGGGTACTCCGTATCGATGGAATCGGTTTCAAAAGGAGTCGCTACAATGCTAATGAACTATAACGTCACCTTGCCGATTGGCCGTGAGCAAGATGAAATTCGATTAACTATTTTTGACGATGAAGGCAACCGGCTATCAAAAAATCATGCGGAAATTTTAAGTACAGAAAGCAGCAAAGAAACCATCCACAAGAACATGCGCGAACTTTTCACTAGCAAATTGAGCGATAGCGCAACATATATCATGATCCATCCTGAAATCGTCAAAGAAGGAGCCG
>JBFIXY010000286.1:0-2665 GCA_041605655.1 Planococcus sp. (in: firmicutes)
AAGAAGATGATGAATGATGAATGTAACCGACCCGACTTGATTGCACCATTTAGGATAGGTGCGTTAAACTTTAGTCAAACAAAAGCCGAGGAGGCGGAATAACATGCTCCAAACGGATTTATTGGCATCGGTCGCTTATATCGACACGGAACGTTTTATCGAAGCAGGAGAGATGCGAATTGTCCAAACGGAATACCGTCTTCAATTATACCAAGATGAAGTGATCACTTCTGCCTCTGTTTTTAAATTGCCGAATGTATGGGATATATCTTATAAATCGTTTTCGCAAGACGCTAATTTGTTGTATTTGCATACACATAGAGGGGTTATCACATATAAGGTCTATGAAAATCCGGGTCATTTTGTGAAAGCCTTTAAAAAATTGAAAAACGACCACTATTAAAAGTCTGCGAAATTAGGGCTTTTTCTTTTTTGGTTCGATATTACTGCTGAAAAACCTTATTTGTGTTAAAATTCAGAAAAAAGCACTAAAAAGAGTGGAGGAGACGGGGCATGGAAAACATCATCGAGACGGCTGATGAGTGGACTGAGCGAGTAAACGCACGAGATATCGCAGGTGTATTGGCAATTTCTGACCACAATATCGAAATTATTGGGCCAGCAGGAAGTGGGATTGGCCATAATACACTTATGCAGTGGGTAGAAGACTCGCACATCCACTTAATCACACAAACTCGCTATGCTAAAGGCGATAAAGTGGTCTTTGAGCAAGTGGAGACACGGGATGGTGAACGCGGCGAAGTTACCGTCTTCACATATTTGGAGATCAAACACGGCAAAGTATGTGAGCTGGCTCGTTACGACACGCTTGACGATGCATTTGGCAGCAGTGGGTTAAGCGAAGAAGATAAAATTTAAAAAATCCCACGTCTGAAAAATTCAGGCGTGGGATTTTTGCTATCGGGTTTTGCTATTAGCCAAAATAGAATCTAACTCATCCCAATGTGTAATGCGCGGTAAATCGACATGGCGGTTATAAGACTGGTCACGCATGACGACTGTCAGTGATTTGCTTAATAGAGGTTCAACCACAGCGGGTTTATCATCAAAATAATAATCCAGTTGCAAATCGTCAATGATGTGGACTTTCTCATGGTCTTTCATGCCGCAATAAAAGCGGCTGTCATCTACCGGAAAACCTTGCGCGCGCAGCCATTTGATCGTGCCATCGCTATGCTCGGCAGGGCGGGCGGTCAAATAATAAATTTCATGACCTTGGTGCTTGAGCTTCTGCAAAAGCTCAACGGCCCCCGGGTATGCAGGACAATCAGTGTAATACAATCGGTCGAGCAAACCGTTCCACATCTGGTTTCCTTCGGCGTCGCTGAGTCCGAATAGACCGTGGATTTCCACTTGCTCAAGCATATGGAATTTATCGGTTGCGACTGTGAATCCAAGTTGTTCTTGGTAAATTTCAAATGCATATTGCCGCAAATTGATCAATGTATCATCTATGTCAAATCCGAATTTCATGATGTATGCCCCTTTTTGACAGGATAACCTGTAAACTTGAAATCTTTTCCGATTTTGATAAATTCACCGCGTTCCAATTCGACCGCGTCTTTCATCAAATCATAGCCTGTTCCTTCTATAAATGTAGGTGCATGCTTGCCGCCAATCAATTTAGGTGCAAAGTAAAAGATTGTTTTGTCGACCAATCCAGCTTCTAGGAATGCTGCATTAATCGTACCACCGCCTTCAATGAACAAGGAAGAAATCGATTTTTCACCAAGTATGCGCACAACATCCTGAACATCAACTTGTTTTACACCGCTAGTTTCGAAAACAGAGACACCAAGCTGCTCCAAAACCGCTTTTTTCTTCGCGTCGACTTGCTGAGCTGTGAAAATCCAAGTTTCTGCAAGACCGTCCGCAATTATTTTGGACTCAAGAGAAATTCGCAAAGAGGAATCCAAAACAATCCGTAGAGGATTACGGCCATTCGGTATACGCGCTGTCAATTCGGGATCATCTTCAACCACTGTTCCGACACCGACTAGGATGGCTTGGTTTTCGCTCCGAAGTTGATGAACGTCAAGCCTTGCTTCTTCTGAAGTAATCCATTTCGAATCAAGCGAGCGGGAAGCAATTTTGCCGTCTAAGGTAGAAGCTGCTTTCAACGTGATAAAGGGACGCTTTTCAACAATAAATGTATTGAACACTTCATTCATTTGGCGCGATTCTTCTTCGCGCACGCCGACAACCACTTCAATCCCAGCGTTCTTGAGTATTTTTACACCGTTTCCCGAAACCAGTGGATTCGGATCCAATGTCGCAATTACAACTTTCTTTAATCCAGCTGCTACGATTGCTTCTGCACATGGTCCTGTGCGGCCATGATGTGAACAAGGCTCTAATGTGACATAAATCGTGCCGCCTTGTGCAGCATCTCCAGCCATTCGCAATGCATGAATTTCAGCGTGTGGCTCACCGGCTTTCAAATGGGCGCCAATACCGACGACTCTGCCTTCGGTAACAATAACAGCTCCAACAAGTGGATTTGGCTCTGTTTGGCCCTTCATCGCCTTTGCATTGTTGATGGCAAGTGACATGTATAGATCATCTTGGAACATGCGCTTTTTCCTCCTGATCTTCAAAATGACCGGATCGACTGACTTTTGTATTCAGGTATTTCTCATTAAAT
>JBFIXY010000287.1:0-2644 GCA_041605655.1 Planococcus sp. (in: firmicutes)
CACATTCATTGGAAGGCGAGCGCCCGCATGCAAAGTTATCAAACCAAAATTTTCGCACAAGTGGCAAACGAGTCGGTCTCGTTCCTATTGAACGTTGCGTCACATTACGGAACCATCGTGAATTTGGAAAATCGAATTGAAGAAGTGGCATCTTATATTGAAAGATGTTATCAAGCGGAAATACCTTTTGCGCTTGCAGTCAATGTCCGTTCGGCAGGAGCGGTGCCATATCTTTATTTGCCGACAGGTGAAGGACAAAAACAACGGCAAAAAGCATTGGAATTGCTGTCCGTATTTTCAAAAGACCATTCAACAATGCCATTTATTGCGATGGCTAATCATTTTGAACGACACATGGGACTGACTTCAACCACCTATGTATTGAACGATGACCAAGCAGACACGATAAGCTTGGAAGCAAAATGGAGCAAGCGCACTCAATTGGCTATATTGGGAAGTCGCCAAGGGAGTGAAGAGGCATGACGACACGGATTGATGCTGCAGCGAAGTTTGTCATGGATGCTTTCGTGGTCACATTCATCGCTATCATATTGACGGATGAATTATGGCATCTGTTGCTGTTGTTCTGGCCTGTGATTTGTATAGCGGCCGCTCTAAGTGCGCTACTTCTCTTCAAAAAGAGCTCATACAAAATCTGGCAAGCTGTCGCGATAGCGTTTGTTTCTGCTGGAGCTGGTCTTTTGATCGGTTACTCCTGGTGGTTGGCGGGTGCACTGATGCTCGCTTCGATTTACCGCATGCATGCGCGCTTTTTGGAAAATGAAGACGAAGCAGGTTCAACCGGCACACCGCTTCTGTGGATTGTTGTGCTTTTCTTGATTGCCTTGTTTACCGCCATGTTCAATCCGCAGCAAGAAACTGAACAGATTCTTTATCTATTGTTTATTTCCGCGGCGGTCTTGAATGTACTTTTCAGCTTCGGCAATCGATACTTAAGACATCGTTCGGAAGGCATCGTATGGTTCCATGTATTAGCGGCAGCTGCCTTCGTGGTGGCTAGTTCAGGATTTGCTGCTTTGTTTGTTTATGGTATTGCGCAAAGCGCTAGACAAGGAGTGGGAACAGCAGCTGGCTGGCTATTGCACCTGGCACTTTGGCCATTTTCCGGGCTGATGGAAAAATTAGGAGCGTTGCTCGAAGATTTATCACGCTCTGAGGAAGCCCAAGAAACTTTTGATAAACTGGGTCCAGAAGAAACAACCGCTGAAAGTGAACTCATTGAATTTCAAGCTGCTGGCGACTTTCCAGTAGAAGCCATGTTGACCATTTTACTTCTGGCAATCGCCATTATACTTGTTTTATGGTTGAAAAAAAGACATCCGGAAAATACTGCAATGGCAAAAGAACATTCCGTAACAATTGAGCGAGCAGCAATCATAAACATAGAATCGGCTGCTGAAGGAACAATGCAAAATAGATTGTATACAAAAGAAATGGATTTGCATCATATTCGAGAAGTCTACCGGGAGTTTGAATTAAAGGCAGAAATTAACGGTTTTGGCAGGGCTTCTTCTGAAACAGTTCGGGAATGGATGATGAGAATGGACTGGGTGGTGTCAGAGAAGTTTTTCACGACTTACGAACTCGTGCGTTACGGCCAAGGTGCTGTGTCGGCGAGTGAAGCCAATCCATTTTTAGGGGAGATCGAAAGGCTTACTGAAAAGAATTTTTCTAAAGAGGTTTAAGCTTGTGATAGAGAGGGCATAGTATACTTGAACACAGCAACATTCTCATTTCCCCCTTTTGTGGTCGGTCCGAACAGCGGATCGGCTTCTTTTTTTTGCCTATTTATCTGAAATCGATGTCAGCTTCCAAATTATAGAGTGAATTAACAGAAGATTTTTGCTAAACTGGTAATATAGAGAAGAGGTGATTGCCAAATGAAAGTCGGCTTTATCGGAACAGGCGTTATGGGTAATAGTTTGGTCAAGCATTTATTGAATGCAGGTCATGAAGTGGCGATCTATACACGTACCGTTAAAAAAGCGGAAAATCTTGTCGGATTAGGTGCACAGCTGATGGAATCGCCGCGCCAGGTTGCAGGACAGTCTGACACTGTATTTACGATGGTCGGTTTACCTTCTGATGTAGAGCAAGTTTATTTCGGAGAAGATGGCATTTTGGCGGGAGCACGAGATGGCCTAGTAATGGTCGATCTAACGACTTCTAAACCAAAACTGGCACAGCGAATTTATGCGGCTGCTTTGGAAAAAGGAGTTAAATCTTTGGATGCGCCTGTATCAGGCGGCGATATAGGTGCTCAAAATGGCACTTTATCAATCATGGTCGGCGGAGACGAAGAAGTTTTTAGAGAGGCGCTGTCATTACTGAAATTGTTTGGACAAAACATTGTCTATCAAGGAGCCACAGGGGCTGGCCAGCATACGAAAATGTGCAACCAGATTACAATTGCATCAAACATGATTGGTGTCTGCGAATCACTAATTTATGCGGAAAAAGCGGGTCTTGATCCGGAGCAAGTGCTGCGATCGATTTCTGCTGGTGCAGCAGGATCATGGTCGCTATCGAATTTAGCGCCACGCATCATTAAAGAAGATTTCGAACCTGGATTTTACATAAAACATTTTATCAAAGACATGAAAATAGCTGTCGAAGAAGCTGA
>JBFIXY010000288.1:0-2643 GCA_041605655.1 Planococcus sp. (in: firmicutes)
AAAATCATCAAAGACGATTCCATAAAGGTTGAAGTTCCAGGACTCAGCAATGTCGATCTGTTAATGTCAGGAAAGGTTTTAGCAAATGAACCGACATCGTTTTATCCAGAGGTGACTCTTACCGTCGCAGCAGCTAATACCGAGGGTGGACAATATGATTTGTATAGTGAGAATATTGTTTATCGAACACAGCCGGAAGGTGCTCTCGTCGTTTCACCGACAGGTATTGTAAGTGCAGCGGAGAATGCGGAACCTGGAAAAGTTAAAGTATGGGCAGAGGTGAAAGCGGATAACCAAGAGCTGACCACAGAACCGGTCACACTGTCGATTGTCGATCATGCTGAAAAGACTTTGGTAGAAGTGGATTCGAATTGGAAGTATATGGACGATGGTGCAGACCCGGGACCTGATTGGATGAAGTTGGAATTTGACGATAGTGATTGGGAAGCTGGTCCTGCGCCGCTAGGGTACCCAGAAGGGGAATATGATGAAGATTTCGGTGAAATTCAGACAGTCATTGGGTTTGGCGAGGATGAATCTGAAAAGTATGCAACTTCCTATTTCCGCACATCATTTACGATTGATAAGGCAGAAGAAATTGGCAACTTTGGTGTCATTGATTTTGAAGTGGACGATGGTGCAGTCTTCTATATAAATGGCAAAGAGATTGGCCGCTTCGACATGCCTGATGGTGAAATGGCATATGACGACCACATAAAAGATTTGGATGTGGAAAATATCCCGAAAAAAAATACGCAGAAACGCATCATATTGGACGAAGAAGGATTAGCTAATTTAAAAGAAGGGGAAAACGTAGTAGCAGTAGAAGTGCGACAATATAGTCCGCGAAGCTCTGATGTTTACTTAGGTATGAAATTTGCAATGAATTTGAATACCGACTAAATGTAAAAAGGAGAGCCGCTGCGGCTCTCCTTTTCTTATAGTATATAGAAGGTCAACGGAATAATTCCAACTTTTCAATGCGTTGCAAAGCTTCTTTGATCCGCTCTTCAGTAACCAATAGCCCGACGCGGATATACCCTTCGCCGCTTTCGCCGAAGCCGCTTCCAGCCGCTACAGCAATATCGGCTTTGTCTAATAGGAGATCGGTAAATTCCATGCTGGTGAACCCTTTTGGCACGGGAAGCCAAGCGAAGAAAGAGCCTTTAGGCGCTTCAACATGCCAACCGATACGTTCGCATTCTGCGATTAATATATTGCGCCGGTTTTCGTACGTGTCTTTTAACTCCTCGACGCATTGCTGGCTCGCTGTTAAGGCTTCTGCGGCGGCAAGCTGCAAGGCGGGTGAGAGCCCGGCAAATAAATGATCTTGAATAATATTTAAAGCTTCGATCATTTTTGCATTTCCGACTGCGAAGCCGATGCGCCAACCGGCCATATTATAGGTTTTGGATAAGGTATACATTTCGATACCGACTTCTTTAGCACCTTCAGCTTGCAGGAAACTAGGGGGTTTCAAACCGTCAAAGCCAACTGCACCATAGGCGAAGTCGTGAACGACCCCAATATGGTGTTCCTTCGCAAAGGCGACGGTTTCATTGAAGAACGGCTGATTGGCAACAGCGCCTGTTGGGTTGTTCGGGTAATTCAAATACATCAGTTTCGCTTGTTCTTTGGTCGTTTCTGAAAGCCGCGAGTAATCAGGCAAAAATTCGTTTTCTGCTTGTAACGGCATTGTCTCGTATCGAACTTCTGCGAGCGGTGCACCTGACAAGTAATCAGGATAGCCAGGATCCGGCAATAACATAAGGTCCTCTGGATTCAGCAGCGCGAGCGGTAATTCCACCAGTCCGATTTTCGTCCCGGCAAGAACTGCAACTTCGGTGTCTGGGTCGATGTCTACTCCGTATTCACGCTTATAAAAAGCTGCCGCTGCTTGATGCATTTCCGGAATGCCACGGAACGGAGAATATCGGTGATTCTGCGGGTCAGCAACCGCTTCTTGCATTGCCTTTACAATGTGTGGAGGCGTGGGTTGATCCGGGTTGCCTTGTCCTAGATTGATGACGTCGCGTCCTTGAAGCATCGCTTGTTTGGTGCGGAACGCCAGTTTCGAAAAAAATTGATCGGGCAATTGCTGCAGGCGGTTCGAAAACTCCATTGGATAGTCCCTCATTTTCTAAATAATTGCACTTCTATTCCAAATCTTATAGAGTTTAACTTAACTTGTCTACTGGAGGAGAATAAAATGAAAATCGCGTGCATACAGATGGATATTGCGTTTGGAGAACCTGCTGTAAATTTTGAACATGTTGAGGCTTATTTAAACGAAGCTGCAGCGAACGGAGCGGAGACGATCGTATTACCCGAAATGTGGAATACTGGCTATGCTTTGACGGATTTAGAGAAATTAGCTGATGGAAGTGGAAGAACAATGACGTTTCTGCAAGGTTTCGCAAAAGAGCATGGTGTAAATATTGTTGGAGGTTCTGTGTCGACCAAAAAACAAGATGGCTTCTATAACACGATGTATGTTGTCGATAAAACGGGCAAGCTAGTATCGGAATACGATAAAGCGCATCGATTCGGGCTGATGGATGAGCATATTCACCTTGAAGAAGGCGCAGGACTGGGTACGTTCGAACTCGAAGGCACAACATGTGGCGGCGTTATCTGCTACGA
>JBFIXY010000289.1:0-2617 GCA_041605655.1 Planococcus sp. (in: firmicutes)
AGCATGTTTGTTGCATCAGATGTACCTTCACGGAAAACTTTGTTTGGAACTTTTGTTGTATCCAAAACTTCCGGGTATTCCTCTAAAAGAATTTTCCCCAATTTTGCTACAGATTTTGCCGACATGACGTTTTCATCAGTCGCGCCTGTACCTTCAGGATGCATGCCCATCAAATGGCTATTGTTCAAACCCGTCGAATTGACGAATTTCGCATCATCTAGACCGAATTCTTTCGCTTTTTCGTTCATTAAACGAACGAATTCCGCTTCAGTACCGGCAATTGTTTCAGCGATTGCGATTGTAGCTGCATTTGCCGAGTAAATTGCCATTGCTTCATATAATTCCTTGATTGTGTACTTTTCGTCAGCGCGCAAAGGCACATTGCTCAAGGCCATATTCTGCGAAATCTTATATGTATAATCAGTTACCAAATATTCTTGGTCCCACGTTACAGATCCCTCTTCAATTGCTTCAAACAATAAGTATTCACTCATCATTTTCGTCATACTCGCGATACCAAGAGGTGCGTCCGCGTTTTGTGCGTATAATATTTTTCCAGAGTCAGCATCTACTAAAATTGCAGCATCCGCCATTATATTCAATGAGTCCGCCGCTTCTGTTTTTTGCGGAACAATAATAGTCAGTAAGAGTACAGCCATTACAGTCAGCAACATAGTTGTTTGTAAAACATTTTTCACGTGTATAAATACCTCCATCTATAAGTTTCCACATGCTATTCTATCATATTATAGAGGTCCTGAAAGAAAAACATGTAAAAAGCACCCTTTCCGTCAAAAGTATGACGAATCAGGGTGCCAAAAGATATAAAATTTATGAAATTGAATAATTTGGTGATTCTTTTGTGATTTGTACATCATGCGGATGGCTTTCACGTAAACCAGCACCGGTCATGCGGATAAATTGCGCTTCTTCACGCAATGTTAAAAGATCTTTCGTTCCACAATATCCCATGCCTGCACGAATGCCACCAAGCAATTGATGGATGGTATCCGATAACGGTCCTTTATAAGGCAATCTTCCTTCGATGCCTTCCGGAACCAATTTTTTAGCTTCATCTTGGAAATAGCGATCTTTCGAACCTTTTTCCATAGAAGCGATTGAACCCATCCCGCGATAAGTTTTAAAGCGGCGTCCTTGGAAGATTTCTGTATCTCCTGGGCTTTCAGTAGTTCCAGCCAGCAAGCTTCCGAGCATCACGACGTGGCCACCAGCTGCCAATGCTTTAATGATATCACCTGAGTACTTGATGCCACCGTCAGCAATGATTGTTTTCCCATGTTTACGGGCTTCTGTTGCACAATCATACACGGCCGTGATTTGTGGGACACCCACTCCTGCAACGACACGCGTCGTACAAATCGAACCAGGTCCTATTCCGACTTTTACAACGTCTGCGCCAGCTTCGATTAATGCTCTAGTGCCTTCAGCAGTAGCGACATTCCCTGCGATAATAACCAGTTCTGGATAGGTTGCACGGATTTGAGCCACCATGTTCATAACACCTTGTGAATGACCATGCGCTGTATCAAGAACGATCACATCTACATGAGCTTTTACTAATGTTTCAACGCGTTTCATTGTATCGGAAGTTACGCCAACTGCCGCCCCGACAAGCAATCTTCCATGCGCATCTTTCGCGCCATTTGGAAATTCAATCACCTTTTCAATGTCTTTGATGGTAATAAGACCTTTTAGCATTCCCTCATCATCGACGATCGGCAATTTCTCAATTTTGTATTGTTGTAAAATCTTTTCTGCATCTTCTAGAGTCGTCCCCACTGCCGCAGTAACCAACTTTTCTTTAGTCATCACGTCATTGATTTTCAATGAATAGTCTTGGATAAAACGAAGATCACGGTTTGTGATGATGCCGACAAGCTTTTGCTCTTCCATGTTGTTAACAATCGGAACCCCTGAAATGCGGTATTTGCCCATTAAATGTTCAGCATCATAAACTTGATGTTCAGGCGTTAGGAAAAACGGATCTGTGATAACGCCGTTCTCTGACCGTTTTACTGTAGTTACTTGTTCAGCTTGCTCTTCAATGCTCATATTTTTATGAACGATGCCGAGCCCGCCTTGGCGTGCCATTGCAATAGCCATCTTCGCTTCTGTGACCGTGTCCATTCCAGCACTTATAACAGGAATATTCAATTTGATTGTCGGTGTCAATTCCACTGACAAATCTACGTCCTTAGGCAATACTTCCGACCGTGCTGGTACAAGCAATACATCATCAAACGTTAGACCTTCTTTTACAAATTTTGATTCCCACATAATAGAGGTTCCTCCTGCTTCCTTTTGAATATTATTGTAAGGTTATCAGCGGTGCTATGCAGTGTCAAGAAAACAACAAGAAGAAAAAGTATTCGGAATACTTCATTAAAGTAAGTTTTGTATATCTTTTTCCATTTTGCTTGGTGAAGTTTGAGGCGCGTACCGTTTTACAACATTTCCTTCCCGGTCAATTAGAAACTTCGTGAAATTCCACTTAATTTCTTCTGTCAATATGCCTTTTTGTTCCGAAGTCAGATACTTGAACAAGGGCTCAGCTGTGTCTCCTTTTACATCCACTTTCGCATACATAGGAAAAGTG
>JBFIXY010000290.1:0-2608 GCA_041605655.1 Planococcus sp. (in: firmicutes)
ATGTGGCTTTGCAGCTCCACTTCAATCTTCCGGTTTGCCGCTTTGATAACGGTACCGACGTCTCCCGTAATTCCTGTCAGCCGCACGGTCAAGTTTTTCAAGGTCTTCCATTCCGCGTCTTTCAACTGACAGCCCGTCAACGTGATCCGGCTGAAGTCATGGCTAAACGCTATATGGGAATAGCCCGTCTTCACATCCGGAATGTCCATGCCGCGTTCTTGGATTTTCAAATACCCTTCCCAGCTGGCAATGCGCTTTTTCACATAATCCGAGCTTTCCTTTGCCGGTTTCATGCGGTTGATCAGATTAAGCAATGCTACTGTCGCCGGTTCGCGGGATTGATCGAAAACGATTGATTCTTCTCGCTGCCAATTCGTGCCAAGCGCATGAAACGCTTTTCGCAGCGTCAAATTCGTCACCAATAATCGGTAATTTTCAAATACGCCGTGGACGACAATTGAACCGTCCAGTTTGTGGTCTGTTAACCGCAGTGTTTCAACGCCTCCAAAAATCAATGCCACTGAAAGCGCCCCATCGCCATTTGACGGGTATCGTTCGATAAACACGTTGAACGGTTTGTCCGCAACAAAAAACGAGCGTTCGCTGATGCCGAACCCTCTCATTTTTTCTTTCGCCGTATTGGTCAACCGGACCGCAGTTCTATATGTACCTATCTGTGTTCTACTCATTTAATCACCTGTTCTATATCTCTAAACAATTATCATCGGGCTTGAAAAGTTTCCTATTCATCATATCATCTATCATCCGAGATTATGCCCTAAAATGAGGAACAACATGAAAAAGCCACATTTGTCACGGGGACGGATTTCCTGCATGTTCAATTCTTAAATACATTATTTCTATCATTAAAATAGAACAAATAAAAAATCACCGCTTTCCAGATGAAGATGTGCTGGAAAGCGGTGATTTTTTTCTGATGTACCTAATTTATTTCGACTTAAAATTAAGCGTTATTATTTCTGATATGAAGATAAGATGGGCATTAGAACGCCTATTACTCCGCCTTTGAAAGAATCCGGAACTGAGTTTCCGTTTGGGTCTTTATAATACAGAACCTGCGTGTCTGCGTTATAAGTAAAGCCGCGATCCGTTAGCTGTGTAACAAGCGACGCCGGCAATACATTGCTGCCTGTCAATTGCTTAAAGTAAGGAGTTGCATAGATCGAGACATCCACGTCGTCCAAGCTCGATTTTAAAATGAACAAATCGGAATCACTCTTTAGAATCCATTGCCCTTTTGAATGAATGGCTAACTGAGAATGTTCCAAACCGGAAATGCCATTTAAGTTCACGCCGAAAATTGCGTTAATCAGATTACGGTTTGCTTGGCCGCTCAACTTAGAATCATGCATCTTGATATAACGATCCATTACTTCGTTTTTTGGCAAAGCCATTATGCCCTCTTTAGTAATCGGTTCATCCATAAACGATGCACGTACGCTATCCATAATCTCCTTCGAATAGCTATCTGGCTTCGAACCATAATTGTTTTTCGAAATAAGATTAAGGTCGATATCAAAAACTTCTTTAACTGCCACTCGGACTTCGTTACCTTTTACTTTTTTACCGAAAGACGTCAAATAGCGGTCCATGACCTCCACTTTCGCCATTTCTTCGATTGTTACGCTAGAAGGGTTAGGGTTAGCCGCTAAGCTTTCTTCCAGTGCATTCATCACTTTCTTCGAATACTTCGCCTCTGCTGTTGCATGCTTCGCTTCATACGCATGAGGATTCGAATTGGCTTGAGCATCTGCCGCAAATGTATTTCCGACGCCGCCCGTTAACGCGATACTGGTGATTACACTGAATAATACTGCTTTTTTCGTTATCATCTTGATGTAATTTTTCACGTTCATACCTCTTTCTATTACTGTGGATTTTGTTCATGTATATGATGCCTTAACTAAGCTGTAAGAATTATTACTTTTCCTATATATTACAATACTATTCTCTTATAGTCTATATAAATTAAGGTGCAAAAAAAGCGCTTACATACAGGTTCTTTTTAGTATGTATGAATGCCTGTTGAGTCTCTTTACTATTGTTTACGACAATAAAAAACCGCCGCTCCAAAACACAGGTGCGTTAGGAACAGCGGTAAAAGTCTACTATAATATTATCTACCAAATTTCGTACGAACTTCCATTCGGTAGATTATCTCATTCGTTGATAAACAAAAACAATTGGGTAGGATATTCTCCGGCTTTGTTTGAATTCTGCTTTTCACTAAAATCTATCCACTTTACCTGACGAGAGCGATGCTCGATTTTCACATGAAGTTCGTCTTCAATTTTCGAGAGCATTTTCACTACTCGGTCATACGGCATTTGAAAATGGGTAGCAGCCATATTAATCGGAGAGTCCGCCAGCACAAAATTGAAAAACTCATCAACTGTTGCAGCTTTTTCAGCAAGGGCATCTTCTGCCTCTATGATGAATTGATATAGTTTTCTTTTTTCTTCAGGAAGCCTGTTTACTTCACTCTTCCGTAAAAAGTCCAGTAACCGTTCATTCATTCGAATTCCACCCTTGCGTTTAATCTTTCCTACTCATTTTACCAGCTTGATTTTTTTATGCCAGGCAATTG
>JBFIXY010000291.1:0-2524 GCA_041605655.1 Planococcus sp. (in: firmicutes)
ATCGCCATATACAAGAACACTTGACTGCTGATAGTCAGCAAGGTTGGAAGAAGATAATTTTTCGATAATGCTTCCGTAATCTTCCGTAACTTCATCGTGCTTCAACCAGCTATACCATTGGAATTCAACAGTGGCGCCGTTTAGGCTGATCGGTAATCGAATCGGACCAACTAAGTAAATCGCTTCTGTGTCCATTGTAATCAATTGAATTTTATCTTTTAATACTGCAAATACTGACGGTTCAAGTGTCATTCCCACCATCGGATCTTCCCCCTCGAAATACGAACTATGCATATACAGGTTATTATACTAGAACGTGTTACTTAAAGTAAGTTATAAGCGCTAAGTTTAGGATTTTATCTTATCAAACAATAATTATTATCGTTTGAAAAGACGATTAATCTTATTTAATTGATTTTCATTATCAATTAAAATTAAATATTCTCATTTGATTGGCGGAAAGATTTAGAATGTGTTATATTAGCCATATTAGAATGATTATAAATAAGAAAGAGGAGGAATACACATGTTACCAGCAAAATTAACCTTGGCTTTAAATGACCAGTTCAACAACGAATTACAAGCGGCGCACGCTTACACAGCCATGGCTGCTTATTTTTCGAAAAAAGGGTATCACGGATTCGCCAATTTCTATTTAGTTCAATCACAGGAAGAACATTACCATGCGATGAAGTTTTATCATTTCTTAGTGACGATGGATGAAAAGCCTGTACTTCAATCGCTGAATGAGCCGAAAAATGATTTCGAAAATGCAATGGATGTTTTCGAAAGTTCTCTTGCACAAGAAAAAGATGTCACCAGCAGCATTTATGCACTCGTAACGCTTGCAGGCGAGGTGCATGAACATGCTACGTTATCGTTTTTAGATTGGTTTATCGGAGAACAAATGGAAGAGGAAAAAAGCTTCCGAGACATTATTACACGCATGAAGAACATTAACGAAGGCGGAGAGTATTTCCTGAAAATGGATGATGAATTCGCTGAACGAAAATTGTAAATATAAATGGCGGCGCACATCAATTTGTGTGCCGCTTCATTTTGAAGAGGAAGTGTTTCAGATGACGATCGATTACCAACCGGCTGTTCACTTTAATCATATTAGCTACCGTATTGGAGATTTCCCTATATTAAAAGAAGTAACGGGATCGTTTCCGGAAGGAAGAATTACGACGCTTGTCGGACCTTCAGGAGCCGGAAAAACGACTTTGTTGAAATTATGCAACGGCTTATTATCGCCAGATGAAGGGGAGCTTTACATAAAAGGCAAAGAAGTGCGTGAATACAATCCGGTGGAGCTGCGGCGCATGGTGGGCATTGCGCTTCAAAGCGCGCCTATGGTCAGTGGTACGGTTTACGATAATTTAACGCTGCCTCTAGAGTTGCAGAGTCAAACCTTGCCTAAGGAAGAAGCGGAAGAGTTATTGGAAGATGTCGGATTAACGAAAGATATGTTGAACCGCAATGTGAAAGACTTATCAGGTGGGCAGCGTCAAAAAGTATCAATCGCTAGAACGCTCGTCAACAAGCCACAAGTGCTGTTGCTGGATGAAATCACTTCATCGCTGGACCGCACATCGTTAAAAGAAATAGAAGAGCTGATCGTAAAAATAAATAAAAAATATGGCACTACCATCATTTGGATCACCCATAATCTGCAACAAGCTTTGGAAATCGGGAATTATACGTGGGTGATGATGGACGGTGAAGTGATTGAAACCGGGGAAAGTGAATTGTTGAACGACCCCCATAATGACAAAGTTAGAAGTTTTGTAAAGGGGGAGGCGCAATGAGTTATTTCACGTTGTCATTAACATTGATTTTTGTTTTAATCCCGCTCGTCCTATCAAAGACCTTTAAATTGGGCTTGGAGAAAGACGCAATCATTGCGACGATCCGCTCCATTGTTCAATTGCTGGCCGTCGGTTATGTGTTGAAATTCGTTTTCGATTCTAGCAGTTTGATCTACGTTTTCTTGATGGTGACGTTGATGATTGTGGCGGCAACGCATAATGCACAGAAAAAAGGCGTTTCAATAAAAGGTATTACATGGAAGGTTGCCGTAACGTTAGTGTTTGTAGAAGTGCTGACACAGAGCATTCTCATCGGTTTCAACATTACACCGCCTACTGCACAATACATCATCCCGATCAGCGGCATGGTGATTGGTAATTCGATGGTGCTATCCATTCTTTTCCTCAACCGCTTTACAGCGGAAGTGGAATCGCATCAAGATCAGACCGAATTGATCTTGTCGCTTGGCGGTACGCCGAAGCAGGCGATTCATAGACAATTGATTCAGTCGATCAAAGCAAGTATGATTCCGACTATCGAAAGTCAGAAAACCGTCGGACTAGTTCAGCTACCGGGTATGATGAGCGGGCAAATCATTGCAGGAGCTGATCCGATTCAAGCTGTTCAATTCCAATTGTTGATCATGTTCTTATTGCTGACAACAGCCTCGGTCACAAGTATTATGCTTGGATTCCTTTCGTACCCAACATTA
>JBFIXY010000292.1:0-2482 GCA_041605655.1 Planococcus sp. (in: firmicutes)
GTACGTTACAAGACGCGGTGACGCCAATATGGAAAAAAGTTGCGGGAGGCTGTCATCTCAATCGAGATACTTTACAGCTAATCCGCAAGTCCGGCTTGACCGTGACCGATGTGAAGCCGATGTATGGCGGATTATTTTTAGCCATCACTTGTGTGAATGAAAAATAAGAATAAGTTGCTCATATGAAGCTTTCAAAAAGCCAGGCAAAGGAATTGATTCCTTTGCCTGGCTTTTTGGTATTGTTTTATTTGCTTAAAGCGGGTGAAGTTTCTGCTAAGCGGAACGCTGCGATCAAGCCTGCTGTGAATGGCAGTATGGCGACCAAGCCGATTGCCCATTCGATGTTGATCACATCTGTTAAAATGCCGGCGAATAAGGCACCGAATGCGTAGCCACTATCGCGCCAAAAACGGTAAACGCCCATCGAGGAGGCGCGCCATTCAGGTGTTGCGACGTCACTGACAGCCGCCTGCAAAGTCGGGTAAACCATAGCCGTTCCAAGTCCTAGTAAAACAGCACCAATCATCCAAATGGCGTATTCAGCGGTAGATAGGATGAGCCATAGCGAAACAGCTTGCAGCCACATCCCACCAACGATCAACCATTTGCGTCCGAACCGGTCGCTTAGCGCACCGGTGAAGAGCTGGAAAAACCCCCAAGATGCAGGGTAAACCGCGACAATGAGTCCGATTTCCGGAACCCCCAGACCTGATGCGGCAAAAAAGATCGGGAAAAGCCCCCAAGCCATGCCATCTTTCAAATTCGTGCTCAGTCCGGCAAACGTGACACTCGACAAGTTTTTGTTTTTGAACGTTGTCGTCATAAATACTTCTCGAGCGGTCATTTTTGGAGCGGCACTGGCATTTGCTGCTTGCATCTTCACAAATTCTTTCGTGTCTTCCACAAACAGCGATAAAACTAAGCCGATTAAGACGATTAAGATGCCTACATAAAAAGGTTCGGGACGAGGCGAGAAGCTGGTTGCGATGTATCCTGAAACAACAGCCATTGCAGCAACACCTGTGTAACCTGCAAATTCATTCAAACCGACAGCCAACCCACGCTGCGACGGTTTGGCAATATCGATTTTCATATTGACGGTCATCGACCAGGCAAGGCCTTGGTTAATGCCAAGAAAGATATTCGCCACAACGATCATCCACCAAGCGGATGCAAAAATCACTAATACAGGAACGAGCAGACCGAAGCCCCAGCCGAGAAGCAATACTTTCTTACGCCCGAGCCGGTCTGCAATGGCTCCTGCAAAATAATTGATGATGGCCTTTGAAAAGCCGAAACTGATGATAAATGATAACGCCGCACTCGTGGAAGCCAAACCGAATTCCTCTTCGCCGATAATGGGTAAAATGGTTCTTTCAAGCCCGACCATCGAGCCGACAAAAAAGTTCGTCGCAACAAGTAATGCGAAAGTGATGAGGTTCTCTTTAATACCAAACTGAATTTTTTTCATAGGACCTCCTGGACACGTTTTCCACTTACACATATATTAGTATTCCTCTATATTATCTAGGTGGTAGAATTACAACAATCTATCTGCTCAGCTAATCTTTTTGAATCTGCAAAAAAGCAAATGACTGTCAGTAATAAGGGGTTCATACAATCGTTGGAAAAATTTTAATCGATGTTTTCTTAAAAATGCTATCTGTATAATAAATCATACTATATAATTAACTGATATGTAGTTAATCTTACCTGTGTATATTCCATTTCCTAATTAAGTAACGGTATGGAGCAGGGCGTGACCTGTATTGATTTTTATCAATGCGAGCGAGATGGAACGTGAGAAGGAGTGTCCAGATGCTACAAAAAATTTTATCTTTCTTATTTTCAAAGACTACTGAAGAAGAGGATGACATAGAAAAAGGCACCTTCTATCCTATTCTCAAAAGGGATAGCGAAAAAGAACACCGAACAGCTGGCAAATTTCAAAACATCGAGATGTTGACAAGCTGCATAGATGATTTTCATTTCGCTGGATTTCGGTCAGTTTTAAATTTAGAGTTGCAATTCAATATAGATTTCGGCGATCCGAAAGCCCTTTTGACCATCAAATTTTTATATCAGCAAGCACATCGCGATTTCGAAGTGGTGCTTCGATTCAAAGACCCGCAAAGCTTAAGTCTAACTGATCTTGGTAGTACCTTTGATACTTCACTAATGATAGAAGATATATCGGATCTGTATTGGGAAGACATGAAGTTCACTGTCGACAATTATGAAAATGGACAATTGAGCTTTTACTGCGCAGCGATAGAAGTTTTAACAGTTGTTGAAAGACCTGGCCGGAGATAAATTGACATAGGGGATACATAAGAACGATGCGTTTGATATGAATTTCAAACATTAAACGAACTGGCTCGCGAACAAGAATTAGCACATAGGAGTTGTAAGAATGTCGGATTTACTTTTTTTCTTTCTTGAAAATATGGCGCTGATCATAGCGCTGATGTATCTCGGTTTA
>JBFIXY010000293.1:0-2469 GCA_041605655.1 Planococcus sp. (in: firmicutes)
GGCAAGCTGCGCGTTGCAGTTGCTACTCATTCACCAGTCGGTACAGAAGTGTCGCAAGATGCAAAAGCAGCTATGCAAAAGACGATTGACTGGTTATTGAAAGAAGGTCATGAAGTAGAGGAAGTGTTCAATCACATCGACGGCATTCGTTTGATGCAAGATTACTATGTGATGAATAGCGGCGAAATGGCGTTGCTCGCGCGCAACCTAGGCCGCGCAATAGGGCGTTCTCTGACAGCGTCGGATATGGAAATCGAGTCGTGGCTCTTAAGTGAAGCCGGCAAGCAAGTATCGGCCGCTGATTATTCGGCGAGCCTCGCTTCATGGGATGCGGCGGCTGCAAAAATGGCGATGCTTCATCAACGCTACGACTTTTACGTGACGCCTGCCACTGCTTTTACCGCGCCGAAAATTGGTGAACTGACGCATACGCCAGCGTCCCGTGCAGATTTGTTGGAGCGTTTTGCGACGTCTCGCACGATGGAGTCTCAACAAGAGCTGATCTATGACATGTTCTTGCCAAGTCTCACCTATACGCCGTACACACAACTCGCCAACTTGACCGGCCAACCGGCGATGTCGGTGCCCGTGCACATTGCAGAAAACGGCTTGCCAATCGGCGTTCAGTTCATGGCTTCAAAAGGACAAGAATCCCGTCTGCTCACGCTTGCGCATCAAATCGAACAAAGCTCTCTATGGTCCGGCCAGCAGCAAAACCCGATGTTGAAATGACCAACTCATCATAGATCCACTGCCAAAAAGCCCGATTGCATTAAATCGGGCTTTTTCTATATTCACAAAGGATCGCATTTCCATCGCCTCATCCGTTAACAAGCAATAAGTCGATTTTAACAAGCACTGAATTTCGATTAACACGCATTAAGCGGACATTAACAAGCACTAAGCAAGATTTATCATGCATTCCCAGGAATTTATCAAGCATTGTCGGTCCGCGAGTCCATTTTTCACCCAATAACGCTTCAAAAAGCGACAAACTCATCCCCGCAAATCAAAAAAGCATCTCCTGCTAACAGGAAATGCTTCTATAGAATCTCTTATTGATGATACGTCGCGGCATATTCCTGTTGTTCTTCTTCGGTCATCATCCGCTTCGCCTTGCCGATGGTTCCGCGATGCCAATTCCAAATCGTATTATGGACTTTGACGGCGTTGGAGAAATTGCCTTCTTCCCAAGCTTCCAATGTCTCCAAATAGAACTTTTTATCTTGGTAATCGTTTTTTTTCACGATTGCTTTAAGGGTTGCAATGCTTTCGGCCGTCATAGGGCGGGAACCGAATTTTACGTTGGCGTAAACTTTGTTATGGGTCATTTCGTGAATGTATAATTGCACGTTGTATTCGCTCATGTCGTCGGAAAGAACAGCGGGAGCGTTCGAACTGCCGGAGAATTCTTCTTGATCGGCAACGCTGCTTGTCGGTTGTTCAGCAGACTTCTCGGTTGCACGAACTGGCGCTTCCTCGTTTTTGGAGGAACCGTTTTGAATCGCAGCGAATCCACCAATCGCAAGCACTGCCAAAACGGCCACACTGATCAAAGCGGCTAAGGTTGCTTGTTTCATCGTATCTCTCCTTTAAAAAGCATGTATCTCTCCATTATCCCCTGTAAATTACTGGATAGCAATCATTTTCCATAAAAAAGGCAATCTGTCGAAATGGAAATTGACAGTCAATTCAAGTATGATTAATGAGAAGGAAGAACTTAAAACGGCGATCATCCAAACCGATAAGGAGTGGATTTTATGGTACATGTTCAAGAAACAACCGATAAAACCGGTGGCGCAGCGGATCGTCCGAAAGCGTTCATCCGCAACGACCAATTCAATTTCATCAAAGAGCAGACGGGCATTTTAGTCTCGGGGCAATCGACAAGCAACGATGCAGAGGTGTTGAACGTGCTGCGGCATTTGGCGCACGATAAAGTGTTCAAATTGTTCCCGTCGCTAACCGAGGAACAAAAAGCGCTGCTGAACCCGTTATCGAAAGTAAAAGATGCAGCCGATGCGGAATCATATTTGAAAGGACTCGAGCCATACATCGTCCCGTTTCCTGTTATCCCAGACCCGACGCTTGCCAAACTGTTTCCGAAAACAAAAAAATTCAAAGGTCCGAAGCCCGATACGGTCGACTTTAGCAAAATGTCGTATTTGGCATGGACCGACAGCTCAAACATCATGTATATCGTTAACCAAAAAAATGGTCATTTTGAAGGCGTCTTCGGAACGTTTTCGCGCAGCTCCAAAAAAGGGGTTTGCACCATCTGCAACCGCCACAGTGAAGTCGGCCTGTTCACCGCCCGCGCAAAAGGGTCAGATCAAGAACAGTTCACGAAGCGCGGCAATTACATTTGCCAAGACAACGCAGTCTGCAATAGCAATATCACCTCACTTGATCGGATTGAAAAATTCGTAGCACGGTTAAAAAATAGATGACCGAAAAGGCTTTCCGAAA
>JBFIXY010000294.1:0-2417 GCA_041605655.1 Planococcus sp. (in: firmicutes)
CGTTGTGAAGATATGTTCGATTTTGTGTCCAGAAAAGAAGTGGAAGTTCAAAAACAAATCGAGGAATTGAAGCGAGTTGAACGGATGTTGGGCAAGTTAAAAGAGCGGTGTCCGAGTGAGAAAGAAATGCATGATTGCCCCATTATCGATGTTTTGATGGAGGAGGAATAGACGATGAAAAAGTTTCAAATGGATATTGAAGGAATGACGTGTACAGGTTGCGAAAAGCATATTATCAAAGCGCTTGAAGGCATCGGTGCTAAAGAAGTGCAAGCGGATTTCAAAAAAGGAGAAGCAAAATTTCAATTGCCTGAAGACATAAAGGTAGAAGGGGCAGAAAAAGCAATTGCAGATGCTAATTATCGCCCGAAACAAATGGAAGAAATTACAACATCAAAAGCGCAAACTAGTGAGGCGGAATATGATTACATCATTATTGGTTCAGGCGGAGCAGCGTTTTCTTCAGCGATCGAAGCCGTAAAGCATGGTGTAAAAGTGGCGATGATTGAAAAAGGAACGGTTGGAGGAACATGTGTGAATATCGGCTGTGTCCCTTCAAAGGCATTATTACGTGCCGGGGAAGTCAATCACATGGCTCGGAACAATCCGTATAACGGTTTGAAAACTTCTGCTGGCGAAGTCGATTTGGCGTCATTGGTTAATCAGAAGGATGGTCTGGTGACGGATCTCCGCAAAAAGAAATACGTCGATTTGATCGATGATTACGGAATTGAATTGATTAAAGGCGAAGCAAAGTTTGTCAACGAGACGACCATAGTAGTAGCTGGCAAAAAACTAACAGCAAAACGCTTCTTGATTGCAACAGGAGCGGCACCAGCTATCCCGGACATTGAAGGATTAGACCGAGTGGATTATTTGACCAGTACAAGCCTATTGGAGCTGACAAAGCTGCCGAAGCGTTTAACTGTCATGGGATCAGGCTATATCGGAGTAGAGCTCGGTCAATTATTCCATCAGCTTGGATCAAAAGTGACGCTTATGCAAAGAAGTTCAACACTGTTCAAGGAATATGATCCTGAAATCTCAGAGGCATTGATAAAAGCATTGTCGGCGCAAGGGATTCGTATCGTGACAGATGCCGCATATGAGCGTGTCGAACAAGTGGGAGACTTAAAGAAAGTGCATGCCGTGGTGAATGGTGAAAAACAAATGATCGAATCGGAGCAATTATTGATTGCAGCTGGACGAACGCCGAATACGCATTCATTGAATTTGGACACTGCGGGTGTAGAGACAGGAAGCTACGGAGAAATTCGAATAAATGACTTTGCAGAAACTACAAACGAGCGCATTTATGCTGCAGGTGATGTAACATTAAGCCCTCAATTTGTTTATGTGGCAGCTTATCAAGGGCGAGTGGCAGCGAGCAATGCGGTTGGCGGACAACAAGTGAAGATGGATTTGAATGTGGTTCCGGGAGTCACGTTTTCATCACCAGCAGTCGCCACCGTCGGGTTGACAGAACAAAAAGCGAAAGATCAAGGCTATGACGTATTAACTTCTGTTCTGCCGCTAGATGGAGTGCCGAGAGCACAAGTCAATCAAGAAACGACTGGCGTATTTAAACTGATAGTAGACGCGAAAACACGGAAATTATTGGGCGGTCACATTGTGGCAGAAAATGCAGGAGACGTGATCTACTCGGTTACTCTTGCTGTGAAATTTGGATTGACAATTGAAAACTTAACCGACACCTTAGCACCGTATTTAACGATGGCTGAAGGTGTCAAATTAGCAGCCCTTACATTCGATAAGGATGTCTCTCAATTATCCTGCTGTGCAGGCTGAGAGATAGTGTATTAATTTCTGATTCTGTAGAGCTGTTTTGAAAGTTAAAGGAAAAGGAAAAAGCTAATCGAAAAGGAGATGCATCATATGCAAAAGAATTTTGATTTGATTGTAATTGGAACAGGTTCGGGCGGGTCAACCGCTGCGATGAAATGCCGAAAGGCTGGTTGGGAAGTGGCAGTCATTGATGCAAGGCCATTTGGCGGCACTTGTGCGCTGCGCGGATGCGATCCGAAAAAAGTGTTGATCGGAGCGGCAGCAATCGTGGAAAACTCAGTAAGAATGAAAGACAAAGGCATCGCCTCTAATGCCACCATCGACTGGAACGAATTGATGGCATTCAAGCGTACATTTACAGAACCGGTGTCTGAAAATCGTTTAGAAGGTTTCCAAGAAGCCGTAATTCATACGTTTCATGGTCGGGCTTCGTTCGTAAGTGAAGACGAAATCCAGGTAGGAGAAGACGTTTTAAAAGGGAAAAACATCTTGATTGCTAATGGGGCTAAACCCGTAGATCTTCCAATCGACGGTTCGGAACATCTACTTTCAGCGATGACTTTTTGGAGTTGGACAATTTGCCAGCAAGATTGCTATTTGTAGGCGGGGGC
>JBFIXY010000295.1:0-2406 GCA_041605655.1 Planococcus sp. (in: firmicutes)
AATTCAAGCAAACCGCTCCGCCCTCTACCGCTTTTTTCATCGTTTCCATTGTCAAACGCGCATCATCAGTCCGGTATTCAACGTAATAGCCACCGCCAAGTAAATCTTCTTTTTTCAGTAACGGTTCTTTTTCAAGTGTTTTTTCCGGTTTTAACATCTGACGGCGTTCTGCTTTTTTGACCCCCGCTAAAAAGTCGTAGACACGTAATCCGAGAGATGTGGAAATCGGACCGAATGTTCCGCCCTTATGAAACGGCAATAACATGCGCTGCGGCTCTGTAACGTGAACTGCATTTTCATATACGATTTCCCGCTCCTTGCCAACCTCCGCGACTAACTTCACTTCGAATTGCTTCAAGTAACGCAGTCCTCCATGCACCAGTTTCGTAGAACGACTTGACGTACCTGCAGCAAAGTCTTGCATTTCGACTAATGCGACTGACATTCCCCGCGTGACTGCATCAAGTGCTATTCCGGCTCCCGTGATGCCACCGCCAATGATTAATACATCAAATTGATAGTTGGAAAGTTTACTGATTTGCTCCGGCCTTTTTTTCGCTGAAAACATCCAATCTCCCCCTCGTCATTTATCACTGATCATAGATTTATTCTTTGCTAAGGTTAAATGATTGAAACAAAAGACGATTTCACTTCACATTCCGTCTATGTTCACATTACCCGTTTAAACATCTTTTCAACATCATATGTTTTAAAATGTACAATGACCGGCCTGCCATGAGGGCAAGTAAACGGTTGTTCAGCATTTTTCAAGTCTGCCAACAAGCGTTCCATTTCGTGTTTCTGTAAATAATGGTTTGCTTTGATTGATTTTTTACAGCTCATCATAATCGCTGCTTCTTCCCGGATTTTCTTGACATCCACTTTCCGTTCATCAAGCACTTGTTCAATGATTTCTTCAATTACTTCCTGCTCAAAACCTTTTGGAAACCATGTAGGGTACTCACGGACGATAAACGATGTATCTCCGAACTCCTCCATGAAAACGCCACTTTCCGCCATTACGTCCAAAGCTTCTTTTAATCGCATCGCTTCGTCACGGCTGTAATGAAACGTTAATGGGAGCAATAAAGCTTGGCGTTCAGATGGGTCGATATCTCCCACTTTTTCACGGAAAAATTCATATTTGATGCGTTCTTGTGCTGCGTGTTGATCGACTAAGTAGAAACCGTCGGAACTTTGCGCAACGATATACGTGCCATGAATCTGTCCGACGACTTCCAACTCCGGGAATTGCGGCCCAGCGTCCGGTTCATCTATCCCAATGAAGTCACCTAGCTCTTCTGCTGGAGGTTCTGGCGAATCAGACTTTGGTGTGTATGGAGCTGTAACAGCTTGCGTTCGAGTTGGAGCGACATCCCCTGATGGTTCAGGCTTCTGAAGCAATTGTTCGCTTGCTTCTTCTTCCGCAGGAACAATATCTCTGCTTAACTTGTTGACCTGCTCTTTCACTGTGAAAGAAGACTTCCATATATCCAATTGCTGGGTTGGGGCCTTTTTCACCGCTTTCGGTTGCTCAACTGTCGGCGCTCTAACTGCCGAACTAACGGCTTGGCGAATGGTCGCGTGCACAAGGTCCATCAATTCTTTTTCCTTACTTAATCGAATCTGCTGTTTGGCCGGATGGACGTTGACATCGGTCAAATACGGATCTCCTTGGATGTTCAAAATGACGATCGGTTGTCGTTCCAAGGGCAAAAACGTGTGGTACGCCTTATGTACCGTGTTGGCAATGGCATAATGCTTGACCCAGCGGCCGTTCACGAACAGCGAAATATAGTTTTTATTCGCACGCGTGATTTCCGGCAATGAGGCAAAGCCCGATATTTTATAATCTTGGGTTTCTCCTTCAAACGGAATCATTTTTTTGGCAATCGACACGCCGTATATATCTGAAATCACCCGCTTGATCTCCCCACTGCCTGAAGTTTGCAGGATCGTTTTGCCATCGTGTACCAATTTGAATGCGACGCCAGGATAGCTCAGTGCAAAGCGGTTCATCAAGTCGATGGAATGACCGAGTTCAGTTTGCAATGTCTTCAAATACTTCAAGCGCGCCGGTGTATTGAAGAACAATTGATCAATGCGCATATCTGTGCCTTTTCGCAAAGAGCCTGCACGGTGTTCAATCACCCGGCCGCCTTCCATTTGAACAAATGTGCCGGTTTCACCATCAGATGTATGAAGAGTGACTTTCGAAACCGAAGCGATACTCGCGAGCGCTTCTCCGCGGAAGCCCAGTGTCCGAATGCGGAACAGGTCGTGTTCATTGGCTATTTTGCTTGTTGCATGGCGTGAAAACGACATCAACGCGTCTTCTGTATCCATGCCCGCTACGTTGTCGATAATTTGAATCGACGTCAAGCCTGCTTCACTTAACAACACTTC
>JBFIXY010000296.1:0-2400 GCA_041605655.1 Planococcus sp. (in: firmicutes)
AATGAAGAATTTTTTGGAAAGGGTATTGTTTGTCTTTGGCGGTATCGATTTCTTCGCGAATCGACATCAATGACAACCCTTTTTCTTCAATGATATCCAATAGCTCCACTAAATGGCGTGTCGAATCGGCCCATGTGTAAAGTTTGGAGACGATAATCTTGTCACCGGAATCGGCATTTTCGAGCAGTTCGTATAGATGTGTTCTTTTATTAGGAAGCGCATGTTCTTCAATATAAATAGTTTGGCAGCCTGCGTTTTCCAGTTGTGCAACCTGGTTTTCGCATAGCGGATCTTCTGCACTTGGCCTTGCATATCCTATCAGCACGGTAAAATCTCCCTTACATTGCGAATTTCATCCATCATACCATAATTGGAAGAAAAAGTTCCAAAAAGGTTCTCTTTTAGGAATAATGGTGATACACTATTGCTATTGCAAAAACGCAAGACGTATACGCGAGTAATGCGTAAAAATATAAAGTAAGAGGAGCAAGATGCTGTGTTAGAGAAATTGAAAACTCAATGGTTCGGCAATGTGAGAGGCGACATCCTAGCAGGTACAGTCGTCGCGCTTGCATTGATTCCGGAAGCGATCGCATTCTCGATTATTGCGGGAGTCGATCCGATGGTGGGGCTGTACGCTTCGTTCAGCATCGCCGTCATTATCGCATTTGTTGGTGGACGCCCTGGTATGATTTCCGCGGCAACGGGCGCTATGGCGTTACTCATGGTGCCGCTGGTTCGAGATCATGGTCTTCAGTATTTATTGGCGGCCACTATTTTAACAGGGGTCATTCAAGTATTGTTCGGGGTATTCAAAGTGGCGAAAGTGATGAAATTCATCCCACGGGCCGTTATGATCGGCTTTGTGAACGCCCTCGCGATCCTCATTTTCATGGCGCAAGTGCCGCATTTTATCGGCATTAATACCCTGACGTATGTGTTTGTTGCCATCACATTGGCGATTGTTTACATTGTTCCGCGCTTTTTCAAAGCCATTCCCGCGCCGTTGATCGCGCTAGTCGTTCTGACAGCGATCACGATCTATTATGGTTTTGAATTGCGGACAGTAGGGGATTTAGGAACTATCAGTCAGACGTTGCCGACATTCTTATTGCCGGACGTACCGGCTAACTTGGAAACTTTGATGATCATCTTGCCGTATTCGTTGGCTTTGGCAGTGGTCGGCTTACTGGAATCGTTGTTGACGGCGAATATCGTCGATGATATGACCGGTACACCAAGTGATAAAAACAAAGAGTCAAGAGGGCAAGGAATTGCCAATTTCGTTACTGGATTTTTCGGCGGTATGGCCGGCTGTGCAATGATCGGCCAATCCATCATCAACGTCAAATCAGGCGGCCGTGGCAGATTGTCTGCCTTGGTTGCCGGTTCATTGCTCATGTTCCTGATCATTGTACTGGGGAACGTTGTTATTCAAATTCCAATGCCGGTACTTGTCGGCATCATGATCATGGTATCGATCGGAACATTCGATTGGTCGTCTTTCAGCTATTTGAAAAAAGCACCAAAAGCCGATTCAGTCGTCATGGTTGTGACGGTTGCCATCGTGGTTTATACGCATGACCTTTCGATAGGAGTTCTTGCAGGTGTGTTATTGAGCGCCATCTTCTTTGTCGCTAAAATCTCCAAGATCAAAGTGGAGAAGAAATTGCTAGAAGACGCGCAATAACGCGTCGTTGGTCAATTATTCTTCGCTTCCGTAGAAGATTTCCTTGAAAAATTCGATTACAATGTCGAAGGCCAGAAAGTGTACATCGATTTCTCAGACGCGCATATTTGGGATGATTCCGGTGTTGGCGCTGTCGACCGAGTCGTCATGAAATTCAAAGAAAACCGCAACGAAGTGATAATCACCGGCCTCGATACAGGGAGCCAGAAGCTGATCGATCAATTGGCCATCTTCACGAACGACAAGGCCAAATTGCCATCCCATTAAACCTATGAAGGAGTGCTGGATTATGTACAATCAAATATTACTTGCGGTAGACGGCTCAGACCACTCAGTGCGTGCAGCGGAAGAAGCAGTTAAATTAGCGTCAGGTTCTCCGGAATCCCAAGTGACAATCGTCTATGTGGCAGATCACGCCAATGCTAAAAACGAAGTGCTGCACAGCGGCAGTTCCATGGAGCTCGATTTGCAGCGCCGAAAGAAAATTCACCCTGTCGAAGAAACAATGGCAGCTCAAAACATCAAATACAAAGTCGAAATCCTTCATGGTACGCCGGGTCCGGCGATCGTTGAATATGCCAACAAAGAAGCATTCGACATCCTGGTCATCGGCAGCCGCGGCTTGAACTCGCTTCAAGAAATGGTTCTTGGCAGCGTCAGCCACAAAGTCGTAAAGCGCGCGAACTGTCCGGTACTGATTGTTAAATAGT
>JBFIXY010000297.1:0-2393 GCA_041605655.1 Planococcus sp. (in: firmicutes)
AGGCGCAATCATCGAGTCTCTTGGCGAACGTAAAGGTGAAATGCTTGATATGGTCAATAACGGAAGCGGACAAGTTCGTTTGGTATTCAACGTACCAGCACGTGGATTGATCGGCTACACGACTGAGTTCTTGACTCAGACACGCGGCTACGGAATTATCAACCACACATTCGACAGCTACCAGCCAGTTGCTTCAGGTCGTGTTGGCGGACGTCGCCAAGGCGTATTGGTATCTATGGAGCGCGGTAAAGTTTCGACTTACGGCTTGATGGGCATCGAAGACCGTGGAACTGCTTTTGTTGAAGTTGGAGCTGAGATCTACGAAGGCATGATCGTTGGCGAGCATAACCGCGACAGCGATTTGACGGTTAATATCGTTAAGATCAAAGCAGCAACGAACATTCGTTCAGCGAACAAAGACCAAACAACAACAATGAAGAAAGCTCGTTTGATGAGCCTTGAAGAAGCATTGGAATACTTGAATGACGATGAGTATTGCGAAATCACGCCACAAACAATCCGTTTGCGTAAGAAAATTCTTGATAAAAACGAACGCGAGCGTATGGCTAAGAAGAAGAAAGTAGCAATCGAAGAATAATAAGACAGAAAGGATGTATAATCTGTGGGCGACGAACAAGCTTTTGTCTATGACAGTATGTATCCTGTAGCTCGACTTTTATATGAAACCATGCCGAATTATACGGTAGCAGGATATGCGCTCTTTGCGGTGATCTTTCTCCTTTCTGCAATGGTTTATAAACTCGGGTTTGCAAAAAAACTATCTGTTGGAAAAAATGCCGTGATTACATTGTTTCTATTGGTTGGAGGATTGGGCCTGACTTTCTTGGCCTTCTTCTTGCCGGTTGTAGAAGGACTTGTGATTGCAGCAATGATTCTAATTCTTTATAAAATTCGCCTTTGGCGCGAAAAACGCGAAAACGCTGTATCTCAATGAGATGCAGCGTTTTTTCTTATATTTATCACTATATGCAAGCAAGCCTGCCGAAAATAAAAAACAGCAATTTCCCTTATTGAGAGAAACCGCTGTTTTTGCGTTCGAACGTTTTATAAAGAATAGGCAATGTCATTGCAAACGTCAAGTGAGCGAAAATCCAGTAGAGGATTGCTCCAGCATCCGACGCATTTGGCACATCTTCACGAATAGCCAGAGCAGACAAAGGGAAGTACAGTATATAAAAAGGAATACTCATGGCTAAGCTCAGCATCACTAATTGACCGAATGAATACTGTCGGCGTTTCGCCAAATAAACATACACAATACCGATAATTAAAGAGATGATCATGTGGAAAGCGAATTCGATAGACTCCGGCCAATTGATGCCGCCGATAATCGGAATGAAATCAACATTCAATAACAGCGTATAAACTTGTTCTCCTGTCACAGCTTGAATCCATTTTAAAAGCAAACCGAGAAGTAGTCCGCTCCAAAATCCGATCCAGAGGCCTTTGAGTACCTTCATCAAAAGTCATCCTCGATTCTTCTTGAGCTTCGATAAAAATGGAACTTGCCAGTAGCAATGCGCTGTTTTGTTCGATCGGTTATCCGGTCGTGGCATTCTTTGCACATATGGGTATGGATGGGCCGATTGCGGAGCCTTTTCGCTTCAAGCGTATCGTCGACCAGTTCTTCGATGGTATCACAGATTACACATTGCACACGCATGGTAAATCCTCCTATTCAACCCGGATCGCTAAGATGTCGGTAATGGGGTTGTCCTGATTAGAGCCGTCGGGCAGCAATACATGGACAGGTCCGTCTTCTCTTAACGGCTTGCCTTTTTCGCTGAACTTGAAAATCAGCTCTTCAGCTTCCGCCATTGGAAATGCATGCTCGCCATTTGCAGTTTCAAAAACGACTGTGTTGGCATTCGCTTCCGGTTCTGCATTTTTCAAAAAAGGTGCAAACTTCATCCCGAAAGTACCCGTTAACATCTCAGCTTTTTCCTGTTTTTTGTATTTTTTCTCTGAATTCAATGTTGGAGGCACAGTGGCACCTTCCATAATTTCACGCGACCAATGTTCACCCATGCCGCGTTTGTATTCTTCAAGCTCGTCTTTTACGACACGCTCTTCTGTAAAATAGGTTTCCAAATTGAGCTTGCGGTCATCAAAAATCCAAACCGTAGGGTCCAGTGTCAATTTGAATTTAACTTCTCCTTTAAAAGGTACAATAAATTCCATGCTGAAAACCTCCAATAAATATAACTCTTTTATCAGTATACCGTTTCCTGGCTAAATCCTAAAGGGATTAATTCTATAGGGGAAAGAGGCTTGCAATTTCATCTCTGAAAAGATACACTTTAAAAAGGTTAATAGAGATAAATATCAATTAATGGGGGAGTCCTCATGGAAAATACAGAAGAACAAACATA
>JBFIXY010000298.1:0-2331 GCA_041605655.1 Planococcus sp. (in: firmicutes)
CGAACATAGCTGTGATAAGTATGTATAAAAGTGCCATTCGCTTTTCGAGAGTAGATCCATCGAGTCGGATGCTTTGTTTCTTCAAAAGCCAGTCAATCAATAAATGAAGCACAAAAGCAACAGCGAACCAGCCAGTAAAATTCGTCCACGGAATGCCATAGTAGATGCCGGTGTCTTGCCAAATCCAATACTCTTTCAAAAGGAAAGCAACAGGGTCAATGATCAAATCAATGATAACTGCGCCTACTCCACCAACAATTGCATAAAGAATACCGCCAGAAGGAACGATCCAACGCGCCAACACATGCGTAGTCGCCATCACCATCAACCAAGCAAAGCCGATTGCAATCGGGACGCCAAACAAATTAGGGGCGAAGCTCGCCGTATAATCATAAGCACCGAAAAGGAAATCAGTTCCGGCTCCGGCCCCTTCAATAATGAACGTAAAAAGGAAAATAAAGAGGCTGAGCGAAATGCCGATGGATTTACCGAATAGCTGATAAAAATAAAGGAAGCCAAGCGTTCCGGCAAGCATTAAAAAGAATGCGTTAGCCCATTCGAGCCACCAAGGCAATAAATCGAAACTTAATAACACAATGCCAATGCTATACCATATTAAAAATAACCAAAAAATCCGATTTTGCCACGTCAAGTTTATCCACCCCGATAAAGATATTATACAATTATTATACAATATCTTTTTGATATTGCATGCCTGACGTCTAATAGGCCCACGCTCTATATTCTAATTCGATTAACATAATGGAAACCCTTTATAACGAAAAATTGACAATAAAACCAGGTTTATTGTGTGAAGCAATAGGGAAATTTCACAAACATAAAGCCGATTGAAGTATTTCCTGCATGAAATCCTCCTCCATATATTAGAAGTTCAATGAAAGGGCATCGACATCTTCATTTGTAGACGTACCAATGCATGAGATGCTGTAAAGATACATAAAAATTGTATAAAACACCTTGAAATATGTTTAAATTTAAGTTAAATTGAATAAATATAAATAAATGTTTACCAAGAATATTCAGTAAAGTATTGCAGGATTCCCTGCAAGCAAGTATACTTTTTATAGGTATTTGAGTAAGTTCTTGTTTGGAGGCGGTGAGCGTGCAGGAAATACTGCGCAAAGTAGCGGGAGCTTATAAAGATTTTAGCTCTGGTCAAAAAAAGGTGGGAGACTTGTTCGTGCAAGAACCCATTTTCCTGGCATTTTCATCAGCACTAGAAGTTGGGAAGCGGGTGGACGTCAGTGAATCCACGGTGATTCGCTGGACCCAAAAGCTGGGTTATAAAGGGTATGCAGAATTTCAGCAGGTGATTCAACGGAAGTTAGCTGAAGAAAGGCTGGTACAGGCAGAAGAGGAAATGTTGCAATCGGAGATTGACCAATCATTTTTGGAAAATCTACTGGATGCAGATATCTTAAGCATCGTAAAACTCAAGCAGACGATCGATGAAGAAAAATTGCTTCAAGTAGTCGACATCATCAGTTCCGCAGAGCATATTTACGTCACCAGCAATTTTTTTGATTTCGGATTGGCGCATTGGTTTTCAGGATGGCTGAACACAACGCTTGGCCAGACAGAGATGATGATGTCCTCCGACGGGCAATATTATAGCCAGTTAGCAAAAGTGAGTGAAGGCGACATTTTGATCGCTTTTGCATTTCCGCGCTATACGCGCGTGCTCATCGACACACTTAAAACGGTGAAAGAACGTGGAGCACAAATCATTGTTCTAACGGATTCCAATGATTCACCTGCGGGCGAATACGCAGACACTTTGTTGCCAGTCGCATTAAATTCCAATTTGAATATCGATTCTTATACCGCGGTTCATGCTTTATTATCTTCTATCATGCGCTTTGTCTATGTAAAAGAGCATGCCAAAGTAAAAAGGAATTTGACGAGAATCGAAGAAATCTACAAAGAGAAAGACGTGTTTTTGTAAAAAGGACGCTCAACTTACTGGCAAGTCCTGAAACGCTTATGCGCTTTGGTCAATCATAATCAACGAAAAGGGGAGAATAATATGAAAAAGAAATTATCGTTTTTAGGTGTAATTCTATCGGCAGGGATGCTTATGGCAGCTTGCGGAGGTTCAGACGACTCGACCGGTTCGGAAGGTTCAAGTGAAGGCGGAAGCGATTTGAATTTAGTGGAGGAAGGCAAGTTCACAACAGCTTCTAGTGGTCTTTATAAGCCGTTTAACTTTACTGAAGGCGGAGATTTGACAGGTTTCGATATTGATATCAGCAAAGCACTTTCAGAAGAAATGGGCCTCGAACCGAATCCGGTGACAACACCGTGGGAAAC
>JBFIXY010000299.1:0-2269 GCA_041605655.1 Planococcus sp. (in: firmicutes)
AATGCGCACTGCGCTTACTGTATCTTTCACCGGTTGTATGTTCGCTGCTTCAACTTCCAATAATTCCAGCCGGATTTCTTTCAATTCTTTTTCAAGTGCCGCTTTTTCTTCAAGAAGCGCTGCTGTTGCTGCCGGCAAGTCCTTCAGCGGCGAATTCAATTGGCGTACCAATTCGTCGGTCGTTTCAATGAACTTGTCGAATTGGGCGAATGCACGGTCGCCGCATAAAAAGTAAACCCGAGTCCCACCTTTCGCCTTCTCTACAGAAATGATCTTGATCAACCCGATAGCGGCAGTATTTTTCGGGTGTGTGCCGCCACAAGCATTCAAGTCGATCCCCTCCATTTTCACAAGCCGAATATCGCCTTCTACCGAAGTAGGTTTTCGTAACGGCATAGCTTTCGCCTGCTCATTCGATACCCATTCCGTAGTAATGGGTATGTGACTTCGAATCACACGATTTGCCTCAGCCTCTGCAGCCGCCAAAACCTCTTTTGAAATTTCAGGGGCGTCCAGATCGATGGATACCCGCTCTACTCCTAAATGGAAGCTTGATGTATGCAAGTCAAAACGATCGGCAAATACCGCACTTAGGACATGTTGGCCGGCGTGCTGCTGCATATGGTCAAAGCGTTTGTCCCAATCGAGTTGCGCGGCATATTCACCTGGATCGATCGGTTTATCCGTATAATGCCGAACTTCCCCTTCTCTCATTTGGACATCAAGTACAGCTGCGTCGCCAATAAACCCGACATCTGCTGGCTGTCCCCCTCCTTCTGGATAAAAAATTGTTTGATCCGCTATTATGTATTGCCCTTTTTCGTCTTGTCCCGATCCGTTGACGGTCATTTGCGTTTGTGTCATTTCCGGATCGTCGTAATATAATTTCAAAGTCATTCTTATTCCTTCTTTCCCGATTTCAGTATGCCCACCTTTTTGTTTAAGGAACTCTATTTAGTGGAAATAAACCATTACAAGAGAGTTTAGGAGGTAGCAAGCATGCCGAGATTTGAACGTTCCATATTATTGTATAACGGCACGGCTGGAGCGGCAACGACCGACAACGTCATCCCGATGACGGTTCCCGCACTGGCACGAGCGTCAAAGCACCTTGAACTGATTCAAACAGATTCGCCGGAAGAGTTCGAAGAAGTTTGCCGCAATTCTTGTAAAAATACGGATGCCCTTTTTATCGCTGGAGGAGATGGCACCGTACACCTTGCAGTTCAAGTGCTTTCTGCCATTGAAAATCCCCCAGTGCTCGGCATTCTTCCAAGCGGCACATCCAATGATTTCGCCCGCACACTTGGGATTCCCTTGATGTTGGAGGAGGCAGCGGAAGCTTTATCGGCCGGAGATGTTCAAGACATTGACACTGCACAGATCAACCATCGATCTTTCTTGAATTTTGCAGGGCTTGGGTTGATCACGGATACTTCATTGAATATCGATCCCGATTTGAAAGAGCGCTACGGAAAAATCAGTTATTTCATGAGTGCATTGCAGACAATGCGCCAATCCAATTCATTTTCCATCCACTTGGACATTGATGGTACTCAATGTACGGAAGAAGGTGTTGCTGCATTGATCATGAACGGAAAATCCATCGGAACCCACATGTTCCCGATGGATTCTATCAGCCCATCAGATGGACTGTTAGACGTCTTCATCATTCAGTCTTCCACCCTCACTGCCATCCGGGAATGGTTTTCGTTATCCAAACCGGACGTTACGCCTAATGAGCTCGAGCATATCACTCATTTCCAAGGACAACATATTAAAATATGGACAGATGAAGAAAAAGAAGTCGATACAGATGGAGAAGTTTACTTGAAGACTCCGCTGGATATACAAGTACAACCGAAAAAACTTCAGATGCTGGTTCCGAAACAGGCATTTGACAGTATTCCCGACTAAACAGAAAAACCGCTCCGCAGCGTCATGTAATCATGACAAATGGGGGCGGCTTTTTCTATTCTTCAAATGGCCATTGCGGCAGCATGTGATTCAATTTCTTATCGTGCCGGTTTCCAAGTACATAATCCGCTTGCATAAGCGTATGGATTTCACGCGTCCCTTCATAAATGACCGGTGCTTTCGAATTCCGCAAAAAGCGTGCAACTGGATATTCGTCTGTGTAACCGTAAGCGCCGTGAATCTGAACAGCATCATCAGCCGCTTTATTCGCAAAATCGCACGCTTGCCATTTTGCTAAAGACGTTTCCCGTGTATTCCGTTTGCCTTGGTTCTTCATTTCACCTGCCCGGTA
>JBFIXY010000300.1:0-2242 GCA_041605655.1 Planococcus sp. (in: firmicutes)
AGGCGTCGAACCGTCTGTTGTCATCATCAGCTTGTCAAAAACGTTCAAATCCCGTTCCACGATTTCCTTCAGCAAATGCGGCAAATCTGGACGGATTGATGAATGGCGCAACGTTACGCCATAACCATGTAATAATCGTGACTCGACTTCATCTGCCGTCATTGATTCATGATCGCCATCAGCTCCGAGTAATTTCATCTTTGCCAAAGTCTTCTCTGAAGCTCCCGGAAAATGCCCTTCAATTTTCTTCAGTCCTATTTTCGCTTTCTGAATCCAATACAGCATCTGATCATCGCCAGCCATCAATTTCGGCCAACCGGTTAATTCACCACCGAGTAATACATCCGGTCGATCCAGCCATTCTCCGACGGCTTTTGAAGTGAACAATGTATCTTCTTCAAGCAATTCCGTCTGCGAGTCAAAACGCGTCCACCAGTAAAACGTAAACGGCAACTCCGCAAGTTGATCCAATAATGAAAACGCTTTCTCGTTTTCCAACGACAAAAACAACATAAGGTTATCAGATAAGAACGATGTTGTGCCGCCTTGCGCCGCATAGTCTGCAAAAGTCTGTGGGTTGTAAAGTTGGAACGGGTGCACGTGCGGTTCGATATATCCTGGTACGAGCCATTTCCCTTCCATATCGTGGACTTCTGTAGAAGAGTCGACCAATGGCATATCCTTGCCCGCATATACGATGCGATCGCCTTTTATCCAAATGTTCCCTGTCACCCATTTTTTGAAGATGCCGTGCAAGTACGTTGCGTTAGTCAACACAAGATCCGGCGAGGCCTCTTTTGTGATTATTTTAAGTTGTTCTCGAATTTCTTTGTTTCTCCATAACGGATTTACCATTGCAAGCACCTTCTTTCAATCAATTTCCATACATAATATCGTAGCATAATAATCCAATTAAATACAGATAAGCCCTGTAAAAATGAGAACATTCAGATTAGGTTACGACATAAAAAATCCATTAATTTCGGTATAGAAGGACAAATATAAAAACCTGCACAGATTGACATCTGCGCAGGTTGTTGAAAGTGGTCTCATCTATCAATTTGAAGTTGTTTTATTAAACGGATCGAGTAGATTATCTTTTTCCTCTTCTTCGAATGTCAAAACTTTCGAAACATGATCATACGATTCTCCGTAGAAATGAGTATCTTTGTACGTATGGATTTCTCCGTACATTCTCTTCATCGCTTCGAAAATCTCTTCTTCTGATTCATTGTTTGGAGCCCAGTAAAGAATTTCCATCGAATTTTCTTCGCCTGTCGCAAGTGAGCGACGGCAATAGCCGATAGAAGCGGCATGTTCAAATCCTTCACGTGCATAGAAGCGAAGACGCTTTTCACTGTCTGTGTCTTCATAATCGACAGGTTCGACTTCAAGGATGATCGGCTTGTTTTTGTTTTTCAAGAATTGCAGCGCTTTTTTACCAAGACCGCTGCCACGGGATTCTTTTGATACAAACAAATAATCGACAAAAGTGAAAGTTGGAAACTCAGCAAACATCAATACATGGTCAGGGCCTTCATCTTTAAAATAAACGCTCCCCTTTTCTTTCAATAATGTGTCCATGTGCTCTTTTGATTTCATTTCTTCTACTGGAAAATATTGATTCAATTTTTCATACCAATTCATAAATATTTCTCCTCTCGAAATTTGATGCCCTGCTGATTTTGTTCACGGAGTCTGGTGTGACTAAGTTAATCTGAAGTGTGATTTAGAGGTAACCGTGGGCTGTTGAAAATCCTCAACTGCAATTCATTACCCCAAGGGCGGGGTAGTGAAAAAAAATGACACATTTTCCTAAGAATTTGTGTCATCTGATATTATACCATATTGAGTTTTACATTGCACGCCAGCCTATGTCTGAACGGAAGAAGAACCCTTTCCAATCAAGTTTTCCAAGTTCTTGGTAAACTTTTTGCTGAGCTTTCTGCAAATCGGCTGCTGTTGCAGAAACAAAGAGAATGCGACCGCCGTTGCCGACCAAATCGTCCCCAATTCTTTTTGTACCGGCATGTGTTATTTCAACGTCTTTTAACTTTGCCAAATCCGGAAGCAAGGCGCCTTTTTCAACTGAATCCGGGTAACCTTCAGCCGCTACGACGACGCCTAATACTGATTGATAGTCCCATTCCAGCTCGAACGGTCGACCGTCCAGAACGGCATCCATGAATAATCCGAAATCCGAGTTCATACGCGGCAAGATCACTTGTGTTTCCGGATCGCC
>JBFIXY010000301.1:0-2239 GCA_041605655.1 Planococcus sp. (in: firmicutes)
GATCAAGCGGATATTCCGGTGATTTTCGGTGTCTTGACGACCGATTCAATTGAACAGGCGATTGAGCGTGCAGGAACTAAAGCCGGCAACAAAGGCTGGGAGTCTGCTGCAGGCGCGATCGAAATGGCGAATTTGATGAAAAAACTATAAAATTGTTCTCCAGGCATTAGCCTGGAGTTCTTTTTTTTTGGCTTAAAATTCACTAAAATGGGGAATAACAATAGAACTTAGGCGCGGTCGGAAACGGGTGTATACTTTTCGATTCTTTCATGAAATACGGAAGGAAAAGAGAAAGGTATAAAAGACGGAATTTCGAAAAAAGTTTATAATAAGATGAAACTGGGATTAATTGTGAAAACAACAAGGAGGATATGAAGTGAATAGTAAGATGAAAACCATGTACTTGGTCAGGCATTGCGAGGCACAAGGACAGCATCCGGACGCTGGATTGACAGCGAAAGGACGTGAGCAGGCAGACAGGCTTGCCCATTTTTTTGCAGACAAAGAAGTTTCTCATATAATTTCAAGTCCATACGTACGGGCAATCGAATCGATTGGCCCGACGTTGGAGCAGTCAAAGTTGCCATTAAAAGTCGATTCACGTTTGGCAGAACGCGTATTAGGCAGCGGGAATCTGCCGGACTGGCTTGAGCGGTTGGAGCGGTCATTTGACGACATGGAACTGAAGCTAGCTGGCGGCGAATCCGGGAGTGAAGCTGCTGAGCGAGGCGTCGCTGCTTTATCCGCCGCTCAGCATCAAAGCATCATCGTAACGCATGGCAATCTGCTGGCATTGCTGCTCAATCATTGGGATTCAAGCTATGGCTTTAACGAATGGCGTGCCTTATCAAATCCAGATGTGTTCAAAATCGAACAGAATGGGCAATCGACTATTATTGAAAGATTATGGTGCTAGATACGTGTGCAGTGTGGTAGGGCTGCACCATTTCAGCCGTCTGTAAAAAGGAGGTGGAATTAGATGAAAACAAGAGCTATGCCCTATTTTGCAATTTTTCTTTTATTATTTCTCAAAGTGATTATATTTCGTGTGATGATCTTTGATACGAAATCTATTTTTCATATCGCTTTTGTCGAGTTTCCTGTTTGGGCATTTCTGATGGCCATAGCGCTGTTGTTGTTTAAAAAGCGCGTCTGGGTGGCCGCAGGAATTTTCAACTTCCTTGTATCAGGGGCTTTCTTTGCAGTGGTGTTATATAGCCGATATTATTCCACGATTCCTTCCTATTATGATTTACGCCAGACCACTCAATCGGGCACGGTTGGCACGACCATTTTATTGTTGATCAATCCAATGGATTTATTGTTTTTCCTTGATCTGATGATTTTGATTGCATTGGCTCGACGTTGGGGCAAGCTCCCGAAACTCGATTCATTAAAATATGCAGCTGCAGGGCTAGGGGCACTCAGTTTAATTACAACCATTTACGCAATCAAGCAGCCCATTATTGATATTTCCTATTTTGCAAAAGAAAACGGCTATGCCCAATCGCAGCTTGTGCAGATGTACAATCATCTTAATGAGAAAGCTCTCGCTTCTGAGACAGAAACGAAGCTGTCAGCAAGAGAGCTCGAAGAATTGAAGGGCAATGAATATGTACCGTTATACCGTCACGATACGTTCGGGTTGGCTGAAGGGCGTCATTTGTTCGTCGTTCAAGTAGAATCAATGCAAAATTTCGTCGTTGGGCGATCAATTGATGGCCAAGAAATCACACCGAATTTGAATAAACTCATAGACGAAAGCGCGTATTTTTCAAATGTATTTCAACAAATCGGTGCGGGAACGACTTCCGATGCGGAATGGATGACCAATACAGGCTTGTACGCTGAAGGCATGGTGCCGACCGTCAATGACTTGAATGGTGAGGAAGTGCCCTCTCTTTCGCGGGCTTTGAAAAAAGAGGGCTATGGATCTGCTACTTACCATGCAGACGATGTAACATTTTGGAATCGAGATGTGTTATACCCAGTACTTGGATTCGATGAAGTATTTACGGTAGAGGAAATACCGAACGAAGATGAAGTGGGTTACGGTCCTTCAGACGAAGTGTTGATGAATTTTGCGCTTGGGGAATTGCCTAGGCAGCTTGATACTTACGAACGGATTTACTCGAATATCGTTATGATGACCAGTCATACACCGTTCATTTTGCCTGAAGAAATGCAATTTTTGAGTTTGCCGACGGAATATGAAGATACACATGTCGGCCATTATCTA
>JBFIXY010000302.1:0-2070 GCA_041605655.1 Planococcus sp. (in: firmicutes)
CCTCCTGCAAAAATCGAACCGACGACGATCCAGATAAATGCAACGGGTCCGTACAACGCTCCTGCAACCGCTCCGTAGATCGGGCCCAAACCCGCGATGTTCAATAATTGGATCAAGTTGCCTTTCCACCAGCTCATTGGAACAAAATCCAAATTGTCTCTTTTGGTATATGCCGGTGTTGGGGTGTTGTCGTCAACGACAAAAACCTTTTCGATGAATTTCGAATAAAATACATACCCTAAGATGAGAAGTAAAAGTGCGCCAAAGAAAGTGATCATATGCCGTTGCCTCCTGTTGTGTGTTTTAAGATATGAACATGATAACATGAATTTTCTGAAGAAATATATAATATTTTGAAAAAACAATATTTTCTTTTAATTTTAATCAATTTGACCCTATTTTTCCTCCTCCAAACAAAAAAAGAAGGAATAAATGCCCGAATTCAAGGCTTTATCCCTTCAATTTAAGATATTTTAAGTCATAGCTTTCTTCACTATGAAAAAAGAAAAATAAGCGGCTTTAAAGAAATGTTATTTGGTAATAAGAAAATCAGTTACATTTAAGAAATACCTTCTTTTATTCCTTACAGCTTTCATGCTGTTTTCTGTCCCTTTCCAGGCGCGCGGCTGCGCACAGAAGCTTTTCGGAAACCTTGGATTACGTCGATGGACGAGAACAGAATCACTACGAAGATCAATCCTCCAATCACCCAATTCAGTGCATCCAACGAGCCGAATATCCCTTCAAGTCTTGTCAGAAATGCCGGAGCGAAAATTTCGGAGTTCCTAAAAACAAGTATAAACACTAGAACAGATACGAGTTGGGCGACTAAATTGAAGGTCGCAAGTTTTTTGTCCCAACGCCTTTGCATCCATTTCCATATGTCCATGACCACTTGCATGAGAATCACGAGCAGCACGAACGGCCAATAAAACAGGAGGACATCTTGGTCGAATACCGGTGTCACCAGTTCCAGCCCTCTTGAATTTCCTTCATAAATTCCGACCAAATGGTCTGCATTAAAGTAAACAGACACCCAGACGGCGTTCCAGATCAAGTCAAAAGCAGGTTCGCTGCGTGCAATTGTTTGTTTCTTCGGGGTTTCGTGGATTTCCTCTAATTTGTCCGGCGTCCATACTTTTTCCGGTATCTCAAATGGCCGCTTTCCGGCAGCTTGGCTTGCGCGGTCAGCCCATTCGATTATCACAAACACCGCTGTTACCCAAAACAAGATATTGAACGCTACATCAAAGGCGGCTGAAACACTTTTTCCAATAAGTTCCCCAATAATACTCAGCACTGATGCTTCTCCTACGCTCGAAAAGATCGTCGCTATGATTAAAGCCATGACTACCACCGTTACAACAATGGGAATGATGATTTTCAATAGCGTAACGTAGAGATCAAAATAACGGGGACCGATCAAATACATGGGTTGCGAGCGGTATTTACCGGCCAGTACAACCGGGTTTCCGAACTTCAACAATAATTCGCGTTCTTCTTTTTCTGTGTACCCGGTCGGCAGCATGTCTTCCAACGTCGACCTCAGCTCCCGCCCGATTTCTTCACGTTCATTGGCTGGCAGCCTGCGCTCCACTTCACCGACATAGCGATCAATCAAGGTCATGGCTGTCATCTCCCTCAAGAAGCAATTGAAGTTCTTGTGTAACATTCTGCCAATCATTCGTTAACTGCTTATATACTTCGATTCCTTCTTCACTCAGTGCATAATACTTACGGGGCCGATTTCCGGTCTGATCCCAGTTTCCAGTCAGCAGTTTCTGCTTTTCAAGCCGCCGCAATAATGGCTGCAATGCACTTGGGTCCAATAATAACCCGCGCTCTTCCAATAACTGAATGAGCACAGAGCCATATTGCGGCGTTTTAAGTTGGCTCAGGACCGCGAGTGCTAAAATGCCGTTGCGAAGTTCAGATGCCCATCCATTTATCGTCGTGTTGTCCATCCCATTCACCTCCAAATCCTATCCGCCGTTCCCCGAGTTACCATTTACTTTATATCCTATAGCATTTGAAAACTAATCGCAAAATATAAACTGATTATTCAGTCAA
>JBFIXY010000303.1:0-2065 GCA_041605655.1 Planococcus sp. (in: firmicutes)
ACTTATTTTCACCTGTATTTTTCTTTAACGATTCGCTATAAGCCGTGCTGCCGCCAAAAGCACCACCACTTGGAGTTGGGCCAGAAGAATGGGATTCACTTTTTGATGAAGATGAGCCACCTGCTGTTCCAGATGTGCCATCACCCTCCTTATCAGAGCTCGACATGTGTGAGTCCGAAGTGTTCGTAGTAGTTGCATGTGTATTTTTCGAACTGCCGACTTCGTCTTTCAATGTCTGATTCGCTTTGTCCAAAGCATCTTTTTCCTTATCCATCATTTGCTGCTGGTTTTCAATAGCACCTTTCACAGCTTCGATTGCTTTATTGACATTTGGCTTCACCTTATCGACCATGCCACCCGATTGTTCATTCAAGCGATCCAAGCCTTTTACTACGGAATCTTTTAAATTACCGGTTTGGCGGGAAGAAGTTCCCGTTTGCCCTTCTTTTCTTTGCGTCATGGCAGCACCGATTAATGCACCTACACCCAACAACACCAATTTGCCAAATGTTCCACCTGATTTTCTAGCCATCTCTCACCACTCCTTTTGTTTTGAAATCCTGTGTTATTTAGTATTGACGATTTCCAATATGTTCAAACCTTCAAAAGAAATAAACAAAGACACCTTCTAATTAAAGAGGTGCCTAAAAAGAGGGGATCATTATTCAATTTTACCTTCTTCTTTTAGCACCTCGTAAAACGCTTCGACAACTTCCGGATCATACTGTACACCAGCCAGTTTTCTGAGTTCAGCCATTGCAAAGTCTGCACTAAAAGCTTTTCGGTATGCTCTGTCTTCTGTCATTGCGTCAAACGTATCACAGACGCCGATGATTTTTGCCTCTATTAATATTTCGTCTCCTGCGAGTCCAAAAGGATAGCCGCGGCCATTGACTCGTTCGTGGTGCTGTTCGACGATATCCGCTAAATCCGTATAAGCCGTCTTCCGAATCATATCAGCTCCATCGCCAGGATGTTTTTTAATGAGTGCAAATTCCTCGTCAGTCAGTTTTGCTGGCTTCGTTAGGACTTCTTCCGGGATGTTGATTTTGCCAATATCGTGAAGAATAGAAGCAATGAGCAAATTTGATGTATCTTTTTCTTCGAACTTCATTTTCATTGCAGTTTTCACCGCAAGTTCTGCCACACGGGCACTGTGATTAAATGTATAACGATCTTTTTGTTCCACCACCTCACCAATTTTTCTTAGTTCCATTATTTCGTTACTTAAATAATGGAAAGAAGGAACGTTTGAAAAAGAGAGGAAGGTGACATCTGTCAGTGCTTTAAAGTGAACGGCAACCTTTATATCTTTAGCAATAATCACATCATCAGGACCTAAAATTGTTTTCTGATCTTCTAGCTCACCCTGCAATTGTCCAGCTAAAATATAAAAAAACTCAATTACTCGATTTCCTTCTCCCGGAAATAATACAACCATTCGACCTTGGTTAACAGTTTGTTTCATGAGTTCTAGACCTTCTCCGCGTCCTAACAAACTCAAAGTTGTAGATTCATTTTGTACAGTTTCCAGAGAGCTTTCCTTTAGTATATTTAAGCCTTTCAAAAGCTCACTTCCTTTTCAAAAAAAATATGAGAGTATGGAATCCATACTCTCATATTACTCTATATATTGTTTTAAATACAACCCAATTTTACCAACCAACAACGCGCATTGGATCTATCAAAGCAACACGATCAGGGAATTGAACTGGAATCCATTCGATTTCAACAGTGATTCCTGCAGCATTAGCATTTTCAACGCCAATACGAGTCATTTCGCGAGTTTTCATATCCAACACATGGATTAATGTCGATACTTCTTCATCATATGTAGCCCATAATGCAGACTTTTCTTCAGCATTATTTGCATTTGCATGATCCGTTAAATATTGAGCATATAAATTGTCAGCTTCCACTTGAGCAGCGGCGATTTCAGCATAAATTGCATTGTTAACCACTTCGATGTCAGCCAAACCTTGTTCAATTTCCGGTGTCATAGAAGACTCTTCTGCAGCAAATACCGATGTACCCAGCATTAAAGTGAATAATACGGTGAAAAGTG
>JBFIXY010000304.1:0-2033 GCA_041605655.1 Planococcus sp. (in: firmicutes)
AGTTAACAATGAAAGTTTTAATAATAGGTTGCCAAATAGCAGAGTGGATGATTTCAATGAAATTTTAGAAAAAGTGGCGGCAGAGAACAATATTGAATACCTTGACTTGCATTCGCATTTCGAAGACAATAACGGTCAGCTGAAAAAAGACCTTACGATTGATGGCCTCCATCTAATGGGGGAAGGCTACGACATTTGGATCGAACAATTGAATCAGCAGTTTTGAAAAGAGCTGATGTTGAGTTTTGTAGAGATAGTAGCTTGAACCATTAACTAGAAAAGAGGGATCGGACAATGTGTCCGATCCCTCTTTAGGTTTACTAAAGGTGGTGCGTTTATTTAATTCCTTCAAAATAGTCTTGGAGAATGTAATACGATTGCTTGAGACGCTCTTTCGATTCGGGTAAGTCCCAATTTTCCCATGTGTAATATGCTTGCTTTCCAGAGCTTGTCGAGTCGACGATCGTGTTTTCGCGATCAGTTAATGTTGCGAAAATGCCGATCCCATCGATGATTTTTGTAGCATCAATTCCGTCTTTCCGGAGATCACCGACAAATTCCTTTTGGCTTGGATCTTTCGCATTCAGCAACATCCACGGTATCCGGATTTCCAGAATTCCGGTATCTTCGGAATAATACCAGTCATTCAACGAATCATATTGTTCCATATCGGGATTCGCAATGCCGTATTGCATAACACCAGTTTCATAAGAATTAAAAGGAATGACTTCACCGGTATCGGGGCGTATGAGTTTTTTTGTCAACGCCAGGCGAATTGGATGGAATTCTTTTGAAATGTCCTTTGTAGAAGGTGCAATCAACTTCTGTAAATTTGCATAATCATAATAAAACATATCATAATCACCGGCAACCATTAAACGAGCCGACTCTCTGTCTTTTATCGTTAAGCGGAAATCAGCTTTTGCTGTTTCGCCAGTAGCAGGGGCAACGGTAATCCCAGCCTCAGGTCGAATGTTGAAATACAGGTTGAAAGTTTCTTCGCCCAGCCATTTCTTCGAATCCTCATTGAATGTTGTTTTGAGATAGAGATATCGTTCATCATGATCAGCAACAAGAGATTGCATCGAACCGCTGCCATTTTTGTATAGCGCATTGTCTGTTGCCCAGTCATCTTCGCCATCTACCTTCACTTTATGACGATCGAATGATAACAAGCCGAATTGCTGTTCGTTTGTCTGAGCGTTCGACCAAAAAGGTCTTTGGTCAGAGTTATCGTAATCCATCGTATTCCAAGTGCGCTTAAACCATTCATCTTGCCAGGTGAATAAAAGACCGCCAAGCATATCCATTTCTAAAATATCTTCATGAAGATGTTGAGCGATTTCACCGTGCTGCTTTTCAGAGATAAAGCCCTGGTTCCAACCGAATGGATTGTCATGCGTTTTACCACGAGACGCAGGGACGCCGAATTCTGCAATCAGGATCGGCAATTCATGAGAATCTTTCAAGTCTTTTAAATAACCCGCGTAATTATTTCGTGCACCACGATGATCAATATATTCCGTATACTTTTCTTCAAGATTCAAAAAATCAGGATAGTATGGATAGACATGATAGGAAGCGAAAATCCCAGTTTCCGACAGTATCGCTTTCACCTTGATGTGGTTAGGGTCTACAGTAGCGATATCTTCAATATCTCCAACATCGGATGGATGTTCGAGGTTGTCAGTCGTCACCCAATTTGTAAAGCTGAGGGGACGTATGCTTTTGTAATTTTCCATTTCATACATTGCGAGACTGTCTAATTGAGAAGCGAGCCAATGTTCCATTGGATTGGCGTTCTCAGTATAGATGTAGTCGCCGGTAAATTCGCCAAGATTTGGGTGCTTTTCATCCATGTTGTGCACCATTATTGGATCCCACTCAATGCCTGCGACCCACCCAAGTACGTAAGGGGAAACATCAGCATTGTATTTACCGGAAGCATGTCCTAGTTCCGGAGACACTTCGGCATTGCCGTGAATGACATCAACGAGCTTGTGGATTTCCCGTTGGAAGCGCTCGGTAATTTC
>JBFIXY010000305.1:0-2020 GCA_041605655.1 Planococcus sp. (in: firmicutes)
CGCATTCAATCTAATTGAAAGTCATCTTTGTCGCCGGTGTCCGGACAACGCTGTTGTTTCGAAATTGCGCAATAAAAAACCGCCGCTTCCTCGATGCGCGATTGCGCTGGAAACGACGGACTAGATGGTTCACTTATCAAGTGACTATTTTAATTTTTTTCGAATATACGCCACAATTTTACGCATTTCTTTCGTGTTCGGGCGGCCGAACGGACTTGTCTGTCTTTGCTGATACATGATATTGCCTTTCTCATCAAGTAAGAAATAAGCTGCTTCTCCGTGTACCCCGTGATCTTCATACGGCGCGTCTTCATCGTGGTAAAAGACACCATACTCGTCCAATAAATCACGCGAAGCATCTGATAAAATCGGGAAACTTAAATTATGTTTCTCTTTCATCTCCAACGAATCTTCTCGATTATCGGTTGAAAGCGCTGTAAAATGCACGTCCTTTCCATCAAAATAAGAGAGACTTTCTTGTAGTTCCTTCAAATCTTCATTGCACACTGAACACCATGCGCCTCGGAAGAATATGATGTATCTCCAGCCGGGACGATCGACCATATCCTGTTCAAGGGAGTAGTTTCCACCTTCCGCTTGCGGTAGTTCGAATGCAGGTGCTTGTTCACCAATTTTTAATGTCTTCATCTTGTTTCCTCCTAGTTTCTGTGAGCAGTCATATGTACTGATCCAGATTTTTTTGTTCTGCTACATTTTGCGAATTATCGTATATACAGTTGTTATTGACTTCATTTCCACTTCAACAAACCATTCAAGTCTTCGAAAATATAATCCGGTTCCAAATCGAGCTCTTCAACCGGCAAGTTTTTGCGGTTGATCCAGGCGGTTTGGAAGCCGAAACTTTTGGCTCCGGATACGTCCCAGCCATTTGAAGACATGAACAGAACTTCATCGCTTTCGATGCCTAGTTTCCCCAAGGCATATTCGTATGATGCTGGCGTCGGCTTAAATTGCTTGATTTCATCAATGCTGAGCAAGTCCGAGAACAACGATTCCAGTTCCGCATTTTTGACCAACGGGTCGAGCATATCGTGTGAGCCATTTGAAAACACGACAAGCTTTTGATCCTTCAGCTGATGCAGCACGTCCGCCACTTCCGGATAAAGCGGTAAATGCAGGTAAGCTTCGAGCAGTTGTTTCTCATTGTCTTCGTTCGCTTCGATGCCTTGTTCGTTTAACGCATACTTTAACGCGTGGTGGGTAATTTCATACAAAGTAGCGTAATTGCCCATCAATTGGCGCAGCATGAAGTATTCCACTTGCTTGCTTCTCCACGTCTGGCTGATTTTCTCCCCGTACCCTGGATAGAATTCTTCACATTCTTTCTTGATCGCCGTGACATCAAACAATGTTCCGTACACATCAAACACAAAAGCTTTGATCTGGCTGCTCATTTAACATCCTCCTTCAACTCAATATGGCCTTTCAACCCCTATACCCATAATTCAGATGGTTTATTCGGAATTAGCTTTATCCATTGGTATTCGGAGTGTACACAGATTCAAATGAGCTTAAGAAATTAGCGATGTGCTGCCCCTTGACTGAAGTGGAATAATTGTTTGTCTACATTGATTGTATCAATCGATGATTTAAAAGAATGTAAAGTGGATTACAAAAACGCATTCATGCATTTAAAACTCTCTAACTTTTAATCGGGAGCAAAATATATTTGCTCTCTGTGAAAGTTAATATGAGAAATTGTCTTGAGTGTTGAAAAGTCAACAATTCATAAAACTCATGAAAATAAGTGGCTAAAGTATTTTTTCGTCTCTTGAGTGTCTAGTGAAACAACGAAATAGGTAGATTCTTAAAAAAGGCCGATTAACATTTTATATTTTTTCAATGTTTTCAATGTTTTCAAAAACATTAACGTACGGACTAATTATAGCTATTCACAAAAATATAAAGCCGCTCCTCTGAAAATAGATCCAGATGAAGCGGCAATATGTACGATGTAAAATGAAACGCATTATAAAATTTTTTAGAACTTTCAATCCCC
>JBFIXY010000306.1:0-2015 GCA_041605655.1 Planococcus sp. (in: firmicutes)
ACATCGGTAACCAAGAGGTCGGGAATCGGTAAACCTTCTTGTTGAATCAAGGACATTGCGGAATCGTAATAACGCCCTGTGATATAGATCAACGTTATTTCAAACGTTTGTTGCTCATAATATTCGAACAGTTGCTGTAGACCTTGGGGATCACCAACTAGCGTCCCGTCCAGATCTGTCGCTAATATATGTTTCGCTTTGTGCACTGATGATCACCTCATACATGGAATGGATGCGATTGGAGATTGAAACCCAATCGAAATCTTTTTTTGCAATGCGCACGGCTTGGCGACTCAGTCGTTCTGCTAACAGACTATTCACTGATAGAACTTCCATGGCGATAGCCAAGTCGATTTCGTTCTTCGTTTCGACAAGTAAGCCCGTAATGCCGTCTTGAACTACATTTTTCAACCCGCCAACGTCTGATGCAATGACCGGGCTTCCGCATGCCTGTGCTTCCGCAGCCACCATGCCGAACGATTCGTAATAACTCGGTACCACGGTAGCTGTTGAAATATTGAAGAGCAGTGCCAGTTCATCTTGTGATTGGGGCCCAAGAAACTCGACATATTCTTCAATGCCTGCTAATGAATTGCGTAATTGCTCATCCAACGGCAATTTTGTCAGAGGATCGATGGCGTTTTCTTCGCCGCCTGCAATAAGTAGGCGAGGCGTAAAAACAGGTGCGTTTTTCTTAACGAGCAATTGGAAAGCTTTGAGAAGCGTGAAAATACCTTTTGTTTCTTCGAGACGTCCTGCGAAAACAAAAAGTGGCGTTCCGTAACCAGCATTTTTTCTTAGGTGGGTTCGAATTCCGTGCACTTTAAATGCTTGATCAACACCAATAGGGATAACTTTAATGGGGGAATGGGAGCCGATTTTGTCTTCTATCAATTGTTTTTCATTGTTTGTGGTTGCGACGATATGATCGGCAGCTTTTAAAATTGCCCGTTCTGCTTTAATGCGGCGTGCATCTTTAATGCCTGTCGCTTTCGCTTTTGCCCATCCGAGGGAATGAGACGTATGAACGAATGGAAGGTTGAAATCTTCTTTAAGCTTCTTGCCGATTAAACCGGATAACCAGTAATGGGTATGGACCATATCATAGCTATCTAGAATTAAAGTATTTTTCATCTCTTTATAGAAATCAGGAAGCATTGCATACATTTCATCTTTTGAAACAAAGCCTCTATGACCGGCTTCTATTCGAATGACCCGGCATGCTGTGCCGAACTCTTCAATTTGTGGAGCAGTTGCGTCGCACCAATGGGTTACGATATCAATTTGCCACCCTCTATTTTCAAGCGCTAATGCCAATTGTTTCACATAATTATTTTGTCCGCCTGCCTGTTTACCGCCAAGTTTGGCAAGTGGATCGCCATGATCCGATATGAATAACGCCTTTTTAATCATTGAGTTCATCTCCATTCAAAAAAAACTCAGTTTCGCGTGATAACGGAGACTGGGTTATTATTATTCCCATTACTTCGCGACGCTAAACATATATTTAATAAAAATTTCAGAAAAATGTGTTTTTTTTAGATCAATTTTAAAATATATAGTGAAATAGGCTTCTCAATTGGCTTTAATTGTCTGTGGTTTATTCTTTAAAATACTTTTGTGTTCTGTAAAAAAATTTCGTAGTCTGGATGGAGCTAAAATCAGCTATTCAAATAAAATCATGTTGCAAGTAGCGCAGGGCGTTTGAGTATAGGTCGGTTCTCCAGTAAACTAAAGTTTAAGACTTTAAAGGAATAGGTGTATATATGCAATCAGTCATCATCATCGGATCAGGAATATTAGGAGCCTCAGCGGCGTATTATGCGGCAAAGTCTGGGGCGGATGTGACATTAATTGACCGCGGCGATGCGGGTCAGGCGACAGGGGCTGCAGCGGGAATCGTTTGTCCCTGGATTTCCCAACGGCGTAATCAGGCTTGGTACGGTCTTGCGAAGGGTGGAGCGGCGTACTACCCGGAACTGATTCGAGAATTAGAAGAGCTTGGAGAAACAGAA
>JBFIXY010000307.1:0-1993 GCA_041605655.1 Planococcus sp. (in: firmicutes)
GATTGTCGTACCGAAGAATGTCTCTTCTAAACGCGTATCCCATGAATTCGTATCGATTGTGACAATATTGCGGTCTATATAATTTTCAAGCGTCTGCCAGAAAAATCCGGCTACAAAGAATGGATAGGAAGGATCGTTCCAACCTTCGTCTTGTATGTTGTCGACAAGCATGATGATTTTGTCAGATCCTCCGTAATAGTCATCTTCCCATCCAAACCAGCCTGGTAGAGGCGAATTGGAACCATCTAAAGACTCAGGTGTTCCGAAGAATTCTGTAGCTACCGGATAAATATTGCCATCAAATTCGTCGCGCAATTTATCAACTTGCTCCTGTGTTACCACATCTGCCGGTTTCGGATTGTCAGGTCCGTAAGACAGATCATTCGCAACCCAAATTTCTACATTATCGCCCACACTCCGAAGAGTGAAGTCTTTAAATTTCAAATTACGGTTTAGGAATTTTTTTGTTCCTCCGTCATAAGTGAACGTGCTGTCAGCAGCTGACTCATCGCTGCCAGTCGCTTCATCATTCAGCGCACCTGCTTGCGCTTTGATTTTTTGATCTGCTTCTTTTTTAAACTCAGGACTTGATGACAATTGGTTTAATTGCCCATCAATATCAATTTTGTCCCCGTATCTTGCTTCATTCCAATCGACTGTTGATGGAACCGCTTCTACTGGTGCCGCTGTCGCGATTGGAGCAATTAATGACAGTGTTAATGCACTAGCTGAAATGACTGATGCCCATTTACTCATTTTCATGATTTTCCCCCTAATGAATTGTAAGATTTTTTCCACTGATTCAACCATAACACGTTTGAATATTCAGAAAAATAAGTCAATGTGTTTATTTCGTAAACCGAAAATTGAGTTCATACATACTAATGTCGTTAAAATACTTAGAAATTAACTGATTTTTTATTAAATAAATGATTTTTTTCATTAAAAAAACCGCCACTTGGGCGGTTTTACTCTTCAGCTTAATGCTTGAGTCAAATCTTCTATCAAATCTTCTACATCTTCAATTCCGACAGAAATACGCACGAGACCATCCACAATGCCTAGTTCTGCACGACGTTCTGCAGGAATTGAAGCATGTGTCATTTGTGCTGGAACGGATATCAAGCTTTCTACCGCTCCCAAACTCTCGGCAAGGGTGAAGTACTTCAACTTCGCGAGCAGCTCACCAGCTTTTTCACGGCTGCCGACATCAAATGAAATCATGCCGCCGAAACCGGTCGCTTGTTTTTTCATCAATTCGTGGCCGCTATGCTTTTCCAGTCCTGGATAAATGACTTTCCCGACTGCTTCGTGCCCGTCAAGAAATTCAGCGATCTGTTGTGCATTGCCCCCGGTTTCTTCCATGCGAATGCCCAAAGTTTTCAAACCACGGATCAATAACCAAGAATCCTGCGGCCCCAAAATCGCTCCAATCGAATTCTGAACAAAATGCATCTCTTCGGCTAGCTCTGCAGTATTCACAACAACAAGCCCTGCAACAACGTCACTATGGCCACCGATGTACTTTGTAGCGCTGTGGAGCACGATATCTGCACCAAGCTTAATCGGATTTTGTAAGTATGGTGTCATAAATGTATTATCGACGATTGTCAGCAAATCTTTTGACTTCGCGAAAGCGGACACGGCTTCGATGTCGGTCACTTTCAATAACGGATTTGTCGGAGTTTCGATAAAAATCGCTTTCGTGTTTTCTTGAACGGCTGCTTTTACTGCTTCTAAATCACCTGTGTCGACAAAAGTGAATTCCAGTCCGAAACGATTAAGGACTTTATTGACCACACGGTAAGTGCCGCCGTAAACGTCATCAGTTAGAATTACGTGATCGCCGGCGGAAAACAACATCATAACAGAAGAAATGGCTGCCATGCCTGAACCGAAGGCAAAACCTGCATGTCCAAATTCCACATCCGCTATCAATTCTTCAAGTGCGTGGCGCGTCGGATTTCCAGTACGCGAATACTCATAGCCTTTA
>JBFIXY010000308.1:0-1894 GCA_041605655.1 Planococcus sp. (in: firmicutes)
AACAGTTGAATCGAAATAACCCTGATACGTCAGGTGGATTTTTATTGTATGACGTTACAGATCCTACAACTCCTAAAAAACTTGGGTATTGGGAAACGTTTTCTACCACTAGGGGGACGCATGAGCTTTATCTAACGATGCAAGGAGATCGCGCATTGGTCTTTGCTTCTAATCCTTATGCGGATTTTTATAGCAAAGGTGAACAAAAAGATTTCCAAATCGTCGATGTTTCGAACCCGTCAAGCCCGAAAACATTGTGGCAATTTGATCCACGCATACTTCCAGAAGTGCCGGACTCATTTAATGGCTATCACTGGAATGCTCCAGATGGTAAATCAAGAGCTGTCTTCAATCATAGCGTCATCACAGACGATAATGCGCAATTCGCTTATGTTTCAATGTGGGATTTAGGGACAGTCATCTTTGATATAAAGGATCCAGAAAACCCAGTGTACGTTGGCCGCACAGAATACTCTTCTGAACAACAAGGAGCGGCGCATTCTGCAGCGCTTGCAAAAGGTGGCAACATTCTGATTGAAACGAGGGAAGTTTCTAATCCAGTCAGAGCTGGATATGAAAAATCATATGGATATACGCGGATCTTTGATATAAAAGACAAAGCAAATCCAAAGCTCTTGAGCGAGTTTAAAACAGACTTAACGGAAAAGGTTGAAGACGGACCCACATTTGCAAACACCGTTCATGATCCGAAAGTGCAAGGGAATACTTTGTATTTGAGTCATTATGCTGGTGGTGTCTATACAGTTGATATTACTGATCCTAGCAAGCCTGTACAAATCGGACAGTATACACCGGATAAATCCAATGTATGGGGTGTGTTCGTCGATCGCAACTATGTACTTGCATCTGATATGGGGCAAGGGTTGAAAGTGTTGCTTAAGAATAATAGCCCTCAAAAAGTGCAGTAAGAAAAATTTATCTTGTCAAATAACCAAAAATAAAAAAGGTTCCCGCAATGCGGAAACCTTTTTTTCTATTCATCGAGCTGCAAATTGTACGACAGCCGCAATGATAAAGATAAGTGCAAAGAAACCGAATGAAACAACAAACCCCATTCCAGCGTCTATTGCGTCGTTACGCTTCGACTGTACATTCTGTTCAAATTCATTCATGGCTACCCCTCCTAATTCCCTCTAATTATAAGGTAACCGTGTGGAAAAATCTAGATTGAAGTCGATATAAATAGCGTAAAATAATGGCCGACACAAAAATGTCAAATTACCACGGAAGGTGAAAATCCGATATAGTAGGTATAGGAGGTGCAATTCATGATCACTTCAGTATGGAAAGCCATCCGCAGTGGACAAATCGATCCTGTGTATGTCATTGCGGGGACAGAAAGCTATTTCATCGAGAAAACCTTGAATTTATTGAAAGAAAAATTGACGGATGGGGAACCGGAAATCATCCATTTCGATTTGGACGAAGTGCCGGTCGATCACGTTATAGATGAAGCGGATACGATTCCATTCTTTAGCGACCGCAAGTTGATCATTGCGCGCAATGCATCATTCTTAAGGTCTGCTGAGCGCGGCAAAGAAAAAATCGACCACAATTTGAAGATGCTTGAGACGTGGCTCGTACATCCGCCATCGAGTTCGGTGACGATTTTCGTAGCGCCTTACGAGAAGTTGGATGAACGCAAAAAAGTCACGAAGCTGATGAAGCAGCATGCGGTGATGATTGAAGCGAAGCCGTTACAGGCGAACGATCTTGAAGTGTGGGTCGAGCATGAAGCGAAAGCATACGGGAAGCATATTGGAAAACGCTCGGCGCAGCGCCTGATTGAAATGGCCGGCACCAATTTGACGCTGTTGTCTTCGGAAATCGAAAAAATGTCATTGTACCTCGGGGCAGAAGAGGAAATCACGAC
>JBFIXY010000309.1:0-1890 GCA_041605655.1 Planococcus sp. (in: firmicutes)
ACGCGGCCAATCAACACCAGGAATTAAAAAAAGCATTGGATATTTGGGGGTAACAACCATGAATAAAGCAGTCATTTTCTGTGATTTTGACGGCACCATCACCAACTCAGACAATATTTTCGCCATTATGAAGCATTTTGACCCACCCGGTTGGGAACCAATAAAAGACGCCATCTTGGCTCAGGAAATTTCAATTCGGGAAGGCGTATCAAAAATGTTTTCACTTCTGCCGACAGCGAAAAAAGATGAATTGATTGAATTTGTCTTGGCTCAAGCGCAAATTCGGGAAGGCTTCGCTGATTTTGTCGCGTATACGCGTGAACAAGAGATTCCACTTTACATCGTCAGCGGCGGCATCGACTTTTTTGTCCACCCGCTTCTTGAACCATTCGGTCCTTTTGCAGGCGTGTATTGCAACGAATCGGATTTCTCGAGAGAAACGATTCAGCTCGTTTTCCCGCATAGCTGCGATGAGCAATGTCCGAGCCAAGGCTGCGGATGCTGCAAACCGTCGATCATGCGCCGGTTGCTGAAAGAAGATGCACAAAGTGTGGTGATTGGTGATTCCATTACCGATTTACAAGCCGCAAAACAAGCGGACATCATCATCGCACGCGATTTTCTTATCGAAAAATGCGAAGAACTCGGCCTCTCATATGAGCCATTCGAAAACTTTTATGACGTCATGAACATTATCACTGAAAAACTAGAGGTGACATCATGACAGCTTATCAAGAAAGATGGCAAGAACTCGCAGATATCAAAGACGAATTGGCGCTGCGCGATTGGTTTATGGGCACAAGCGGCAATTTGGCGATCAAGGTTCAAGATGCCCCGCTTGAATTTCTAGTGACTGCGAGCGGCAAAGACAAACGCAAAAGAACACCGGACGATTTTTTATTAGTAGACGCTGATGGCAAGGCCGTAGCAGAAACATCGTTGAGGCCATCTGCTGAAACCTTGCTGCATTGCGCCGTCTATTCCCAATCAAACGCTGGTTGTAGCTTACACATCCATACCGTTGCCAATAACGTCATTTCTGAAATTTACGGCGATCAAGGAAAGATCGATTTTAAAGGACTCGAGCTCATCAAAGCATTCGGGCTATGGGAAGAAGACGCTGTATTGACGATACCGATCATTCCAAACCACGCACACATCCCTGACCTAACGGAAGAGTTCAAAAAACACCTTTCCGCTGATAGCGGGGCTGTACTGATCCGCAATCACGGTATCACCGTATGGGGCAAGGATTCGTTTGAAGCAAAGAAATTACTGGAAGCTAGCGAGTTTTTGTTTCAATACCAGCTCGCTTTATATCAAATACAATCACATTAAGAGGGGGAAATTTTCATGGCTATTATCAAAATCCAGGGCACGAACGAAACAATCGAGGCACAAAACGAAGTCGCAGCATTTCTAGAACAACAAGAAGTTGTGTACGAACATTGGGATATCGAAAAATTGCCGGAGCATTTGCGCGAGAAGTTTGATCTTAGCGACGCTGAAAAAGAAGAAATTTTGGCTGCATTCCAAGCCGAAATCGATGACATTTCACAACGCAGAGGCTACCAGGCGGCCGACATTATTTCACTTTCTGATTCCAATCCCAAGTTGGATGAGCTATTGAAGAACTTCCAGCGCAAACATATTCACACGGATGACGAAGTCCGCTATATCGTCAGCGGCCATGGCGTCTTCATCATCCAAGGCAAAGACGAACGCTTTTTCGAAGTTCATCTAACGCCTGGCGACTTGATCTCTGTTCCTGAAAACATCACGCATTACTTTACATTGGCCGACGATCGCAAAGTTGTCGCGGTGCGCATCTTCGTTACGACCGAAGGCTGGGTTCCGGTATACCAGGAAGAAGAAAGCGTGCAATCTTAA
>JBFIXY010000310.1:0-1846 GCA_041605655.1 Planococcus sp. (in: firmicutes)
ATGATGAAATTTGCGATGGATCAAAAAGAATCTCCGCAAACCGTCTTGTCGCAGATCAACCAATTCTCGACACATTACATGGAACAGGCAAGTTTCATCACGATGTTTTGCAGTTACATCGATTTGGAGACGAAAACACTCCATTATGCTTCTGGAGGCCACGAACCGGTGCTGGTTTATCAGCCCGCAGCGCAACGCTTCCGTGAACTAAATCCGACGGGACCGGTTCTTGGCATTTCCGATTCGGTAAAATTCAAGTCAAACTCGGTGCACTTGGCAGAAGGCGACCTGGTTGTGCTCTTTACAGACGGCTTGATCGAACGGAAAAAGCATACGGAAGATACGAATCTGCTCTTGCGTGAAGCAGTATTGCAGGTGGATGTGTCTCTTGATGCCCAGACCTTGGCACAAGAAATTTTTGCAAGGGTCAACGCTTTGGAACCTCATGCAATCGAAGATGATCAAACTTTGATCATTTTGAAAATATAGGGGGTGTATGAATGACGTATGCAGTAGAGGATATTCTGTTGAATTTTTTTCTTATATTAACCCCGCTTTATTTTTTTCAATTTATTCTGTCCAATTACTCGGAACTGCATGCCAAGTTCTACCTGGGCAGCATTCTTGGGCTCTCGGCGATTTTGTGCATGACGTTTCCCATCGTATCAGGCGACGGTTTTATGGTGGACCTGCGCTGGATCGCCATCTTGGTATCGCTGCTTTATGGCGGGCTATTGAGCGGCGGCATTACGGCAACAATGGCGGTTATCTATCGTTTTTCATTAGGCGGTTTGTTGGGATCGCTTAGCGCCGCAGTCGCAACGGTACTCATCTTATTATTGTTTTATTTTTTACGCCGTTATTTTATCCAACAGCCTTTTCCGAACAAACTCAAAAGAGGCGTCGGTTTCAGCGTCCTCACTTGGATGATTGTGGTCATCGTCTATAGCACTTATTTTTCTGTAACGGACGCAACCGATTGGCTCTGGCAAAACGGAGCCTCTCTATTTGGCACGATGCTGATATTGTATGTGCTATCGACCGGGCTGTATGTCTATTTCTCGGAAACGATTCGATTTTATTCGGAACTGAAAGACCAGGCATTAAAAGCGGAAAAGCTGAATTACGTCACTGAAATCAATGAATTGCTGTCGCTTGAGTTGGCGCAGGGCTTGGATAAATCCGTCAAACAGCTAGAGCCGCTTGTTGCTTCCGAAGATCCGGGGGTGAGGGGGCATTCACGAGCAGCTGTGCTGGAAATCAGCAAGCTGAAAGCCGCAGTGTCCCAGCATTTCGCAAGTGTGGAGAAGGAAAAATCACCGGATATCATCTCTTTAGGGGAAATTATGGGAGATGTACTACTTACTTTACACCCGTATATCGAACAAAAAGGCATTAAAGCGGATTTTGATATCGATTCCCAATTGATGCTGAAAAAAGATATTTTGCGTGTGAAACAAATTTTGCTGAATGTAACGAAAAATGCAATCGATGCTACGTCGCGCGGCGGTTCTGTTCAAATCGCGACTTTGATGAAAAGGCACCATTTGTTAATCTACATCGAAGATACTGGAATCGGCATTGCGCCCGAACAGCTTGCCTCTTTGTTGGATTTCAACAGTGATGCTAAAAACACCATCATTGGCCGAGGGCTGAAAGTTACCCAACAACTTATCCGGGAAATGGATGGAGCCATTTCTTTCTCCAGCCAGGTAGGCAAAGGGACGACGGTTACATTGAAGCTGCCCTCCCAAATCATCAGTAGATAAGAAGACGCACCAACCGTTTCAAAGAGGCCACGAGCGCCATTTGAAGCGGTTTTTTTAGTTGGGAATAAAAATATACG
>JBFIXY010000311.1:0-1773 GCA_041605655.1 Planococcus sp. (in: firmicutes)
AAACAAGAGAATACATACTGTTGTTCAGCAGACGTTATAAAAACTTTTATTGCGGGAGTGGCCTATGTTAACGGAAAAACAATTACACGATATTAAACAACTACAAAATGAAGTGGAAGAACACGATACGCTGGAACTGAAATTGAATTGGGATATGCTTCGCACGCGTGATTTTGCGAGCCATGAATTTCTCTACGATGAAAATGAGAGCTTAATCGCATTTCTCGGTTTGTATGCGTTTGGCTCTACGGTTGAAGTAACAGGAATGGTAAAGCTAAGTGAAAGGCGAAAAGGGCATTTTACCAAGTTGTTTCACCAAGCGATGGCAACAGCAAAAAAAGCGGCTTTCAAAAAAATCCTATTGAACGCACCGGCAAGTTCGGCAGCAGCAAAGGCGTTCTTAAAGAAACAAGGGGCGGTTTATCAATTCTCTGAACATCAAATGACATGGGAACCAAAGACGCTTGAAGCGTCATCGGGTTTTATTTTACGTGAAGCGACTGATGCAGATTTAGCGATGCGCGTCCGACTCGATGTAGAAGTGTTCGGCGTGCCGCAGGAAGACGCCATGGCTACGGAAAGTCGGATTATGGGAGATCAAGATACGGACATGTTAATGATCGATGTGGGTCATGATACCATCGGTAAAATTCGTGTGAAAAGAGAAGAAGGTCAGGCGTGGATATACGGCTTCTCGATTTTCCCAGAGCATCAAGGTCAAGGGATTGGACGCAACGTGCTGCGCCACGTCGTCAAACAACAAAGCGAAGCGGGTCATTCTGTCCATCTGGAAGTAGAGACAAAGAATGCCCATGCGCTCAATTTATACGAGTCTGTGGGATTTGTCGTCGTACATGCACAAGATTATTATCGGTACGACTGATGAAAGTGTACCGTTCATGACAAGAGAGCTTGTTACCGAGAACTGACTTTTTCGCTGTTCTGTATTCTTGATAAATTCCGAACTATTTTTCCGAATTGTTAGTCATCTTACTTTTTCTTTTTCACAGACCGCATATACTAAGGAAAAGAAGGAGTGAGAAAAATGGAAATGTCTAATCAAGCATCAAAAACTTCCGGCTATACAGAGCTGGTGAAAGCGGCATTGATCGGCAGTACAGTTGCAGGGATTTTGTTCGGAATCTTTATGCAGCTGACTGGAACAATGGCGATGTTGGCTTCGATTGCAGGCAGTGAAAGTTTAGTGGTCGGCTGGGTCATGCACATGATCATCAGTTGGACTTTCGGACTGGGCTACGGAGCAATGACACTTTTCTCATCACGTTATTATGTACTTGCTGTTATCCACGGGGTTATTATCTGGATAATAGGACCATTGCTTGTCATGCCGATGCTGATGGGAATGGGGCCGATGTTTGGTCAAATGTTTACAAGCGGGCAATTGATGAATTTGGCTACCCATGTAATTTTCTCCTTGATCTTAGCAGCCGTTTTCAGTCGCATCATTCAGAAATAAAGGCGACAGAAAAACCTTTCGAAACTCCTTGGTATTCGTGCCCATGGTGTTTCAGAAAGGTTTTTTTCTTTTTATGATCGAGCCTCTTAATCAATTAGGATTTTCTTGATTTCGTCTGCTTTAATCGAATAGCCGAGAAGGGATTTTTTCAGCAAACCTTCTTTTTTAAGCTTGCTCATCAAGAGGGAAATCGTTTCCCGAGAAGAGCCGACCATTGTGGCAATGTCTTCGTGGGTTATTTTCATCGCAATGGATTGCCATTCTTTGTCGCGTTTGCCGCTTTTTTCACTCAATTT
>JBFIXY010000312.1:0-1733 GCA_041605655.1 Planococcus sp. (in: firmicutes)
CATATCAATAGAAAAGTCTTCCTGGTTGTACTCTTCGAGGTAACGCTCTGTCGGTTCTTCGATACCACTGATTCCGTAGAACATCATCGTGTAGGTAAGGGAACTGAGTATGATGATGATTCCGATAGCGATAAGCTGCATCCATTTTTTGCGAAACGCCTTAAGCACATTTTTCTGCAGCATCTTGCACCCCTCCTTACCCCCAATGAATGTCGTGGGCATCTTTTTTGATTGGATTGACAGATACTTCTATGATTTTTCCAGAATTCATCTTGATCACTTTGTCGGACATTTCGGAAATGCCCGTATTATGCGTGATGATGACGATTGTTTTCTTGTATTCCGTATTAAGGTCTTGCAGCAATTTCAGGATGTTTTTTGAATTATCTTCGTCAAGTGAGCCCGTTGGTTCATCGCAGAAGATAACTGCCGGATTTTTGGCGAGGCTGCGGGCAACTGAAACCCGTTGTTGTTCACCGCCAGAAAGTTGGCTCGGGTATTTATCACGCGTATGTTCTAAACCGATTTTCACGAGTAATTCATCGATGTCCAATGGGTCTGTTCCAATATCTGCGCCGACTTGAATATTTTCATAGACCGTCAGATTTTGAAGTAAATTATATTGCTGAAAGATGAATCCCAAATATTGACGGCGGAAACGAGTCATGGCGCTTTCCGAAAGCTTGGTCAATTCTTGTTCCTGAAATGTGATTTTGCCGGAGGTTACAGTATCTAAACCACTAATCACATTAAGAAGAGTGCTTTTCCCGCTGCCACTTGGTCCTAAAATCACAACGAATTCGCCTTCATAGATTTCCAAATCGATATTTTTTAAGGCATCCGTCGAAATATCTCCGTTTTGATAAGTCTTTGTCACACCTGTTAATGTAATCAAGTTGGTCACCCCAGTCTGTTAATAAGAAACATAAATCTATTATAGTTTAAATATTCTGAAAATATAGCATTGCATGCTTCATTAACTTGGACTATACGCATACTATAATTGTTGAAAGTGGCGTCAGCTAAACACAGACCTATTCCTGTGCTTCAAATTCATTTTTTATGTCGCCAACCAATTCTTCTAACAAGTCTTCTAATGTAACCATCCCTATAACTTTTCGGCCGTTGCCGAGTACGATGGCGCAGTGCACATTGGCTTTTTGCATATTTTTGAACAATTTGTCGAGCTTTTGGAATTCGTAGGCAAAATAAGGGGGCTGGAGGACGTTTTGAATAGCGAAAGGCTTTAAGGGCGTCTGCTCTTTGTAACGGAATAAGTCTTTGACATGCAGTGTACCGATAATGTGATCGGTGTCACCTTTGTAAACAGGAAATCTTGAGAAGCGCTGTTCTTTCATAGTTTGGCTGATTTCTTCCAAAGTCTGATCGCTTGAAATAACAACCAAATCTTTTAATGGGACCATAATATCAGCGACAAATTTGTTGTTGAATTCAAATACGTTGGTGATTAAGAGCTGTTCCATCTCTTGAATACTGCCTGTTCTCATTCCTTTTGCCAACAGCATACGGATTTCTTCTTCGACCTCTGCCTCTTCTTTTTTATGAAGGTCGACCCTGAAAAAGTGGAGGATCTTATTGGTTGACCATGATAACAGCATGACGAATGGCGCAGCGGCTTTGGACAAAAGATACAGCGGCCAGATCGCCTTCATGGAGACAGTTTCTGCCCGTTGCATCGCAAGACGTTTCGGCACCAATTCGCCGAAAACCAA